>DAORSF010000008.1:0-14547 GCA_035443405.1 Burkholderiaceae bacterium
GCGGCCACCGCGAACACCGCGCGGCTCGAGGAACTCAAGCGCGAGGCGCTCGAGAAGTTCGAGCGCATCTCGAAGTGGTTCGACAAGATGCGCGTCGCCTACGAAAAGGAAGGCTACAAGAGCAAGTCGTACCTGAAGGCGCAGACCGAGATCCAGGACGAGCTGATGAGCATCCGCTTCACGGCCAAGATGGTCGAGAAGCTGTGCGACACGCTGCGTGCCCAGGTCGACGAGGTGCGCACCCTCGAGCGCGCGATCGGCGAAATCTGCGTGCAGCGCGTCGGCATGCCGCGCGAGCGCTTCATGCAGACCTTCCCCGGCAACGAGACCAACCTGAAGTGGGCCGACAAGGAAGTCGCCGCCAGCCCGGCCTACGTCGAGGTGATGCGCCGGAACATCCCGGCGATCCAGGACCTGCAGCAGAAGCTGATCGACCTGCAGGCGCGTGTCGTGCTGCCGCTGTCGGACCTCAAGGAGATCAACAAGCGCATGGCGATGGGCGAGGCCAAGGCGCGCAAGGCCAAGCGCGAGATGACCGAGGCCAACCTGCGCCTCGTGATCTCGATCGCCAAGAAGTACACCAACCGCGGCCTGCAGTTCCTCGACCTGATCCAGGAAGGCAACATCGGCCTGATGAAGGCCGTGGACAAGTTCGAGTACCGCCGCGGCTACAAGTTCTCGACCTACGCGACCTGGTGGATCCGCCAGGCGATCACGCGAAGCATCGCCGACCAGGCGCGCACGATCCGCATCCCGGTGCACATGATCGAGACGATCAACAAGATGAACCGGATCAGCCGCCAGATCCTGCAGGAGACCGGCCAGGAGCCCGATCCCGCGACGCTCGCCGTCAAGATGGAGATGCCCGAGGAGAAGATCCGCAAGATCCTCAAGATCTCCAAGGAGCCGATCTCCATGGAGACGCCGATCGGCGACGACGACGACTCGCACCTGGGCGACTTCATCGAGGACACCGCCACGCTGGCGCCGGCCGACGCCGCGCTGCACGCGTCGATGCACAACGTGGTCAAGGAAGTGCTGGACTCGCTCACGCCGCGCGAGGCCAAGGTGCTGCGCATGCGCTTCGGCATCGAGATGAGCACCGACCACACGCTCGAGGAAGTCGGCAAGCAGTTCGACGTCACGCGCGAACGCATCCGCCAGATCGAGGCGAAGGCGCTGCGCAAGCTGCGCCACCCGAGTCGCGCCGACAAGCTGAAGAGCTTCCTCGAAGGACAGTAAGGGGCGAGGGCGCGGTCCGCTGATGGCGAACGGACCGCGCGTGCCGCATTCCCCGTCACCGATCGGCCCGGCCAGCGTCGTCCGCTGGCTCGCGCGCGGTGCGCGCGACCTGGGCCGCGCACCCGTCGCCAGCCTCGCGCACGGACTGGCCTTCGCGATCGTCGCCGTGGCGATCCTCGCGATCGGTTGGGACCGCGCCTGGCTGCTGGCCGGCGCCTTCACCGGCTTCGTGCTTCCAGCGCCGGCGCTTGCCACCGGCCTGTACGAACTGAGCCGCCGCCTCGAGCGCGGCGAGTCCGCGACGTTCGCCGACTCGGTCGCCGCGTGGCGCGCCGCTTCACCCGCGCTGCTGCGTTTCGGCGCGCTGCTGGCGGCGATCGGGACCACTTGGGTGGCGTTCTGCTGGCTGGTGGTGCGCGCGTCGGCGGGGGGCGGTGCGGCGGGCCCGGGGGCCGCGTCGTCGGGTGGCGTCGCCGAGTTGCTCAGGCTGTTCGCCGACGAGCGCGGCGCCGCGCTGTTCGTCGCGTGGCTCGTCGCCGGCGGCCTCGCCGCCGCGATCGTCTTTGCGATTGGCGTCGTGTCGGTGCCGTTGCTGCTCGACCGGCGCGTCGCGCTGCGCGACGCGATGCTGGCCAGCGTTCGCGTGGTCGGCGAGCATCCGTTCACGATGGCGCTGTGGGCCGCGACGATCATGGCGGCGACGCTGCTGGCCGCGCTCACCGTGGTCGGCTGGGTGGTGGTCGTGCCGCTGCTCGGCCACGCCAGCTGGCACGCCTACCGCGACCTCGTCGGCGAACGGCCGGGCGAGCACCGATGATCTTCGGCTTCACCGAGGAGCAGATCGCCGAGTTCGGGGTCACCTTCGGCATCGGCGCGTTCATCCTCTTCATGCTGTTCATCATCTGGCAGCTGGCGCGCGAATCGAAGGCCGGCCGCCTGGGCACGTTCGTGCTGTTCTTCGTGCTCGCGTTCGGCATGCTCGGCTTCATCGCGAAGTCGATCATCCAGAAGATCCTCGGCCTGTGACCCGGCACGCGGCCGCGAACCCGGGCTTCGCTCGCGGCCTCGCCGCCGGGCTCGCCGCGACGCTGATCTGGGGCGGGCAGTTGCCGATCGCCAAGGGTGCCTTCGTCGCGCTCGACGGCTACTCGATGACCGTGGTGCGCTACGTCGTCGCCGGCTCGGCCTTCGCGCTGCTGCTGTGGTGGCAGGAGGGGCGCCGCGCCTTCGGGCTCGACGGCCGCGCCCGACCCATCCTGCTGGCGGGCACGATCGGGCTCGGCGCGTCGGCGCTGATGCTGTTCATCGGGCTGTCGCTGACGCGCCCCGAAGTGGCGGTGATCATCCTCGCGCTGCAACCGGCGATGGCCGCGCTCGCAGAGTGGATCGTCGACCGGCGACGCCCGCCGGGGTTCACGATCGCCTGCATCGTGATCGCCTTCGTCGGCGTCGCGCTGGTGGTCACGCGCGGCGTCGGCCTCGGCGAACTGGCCACCGCGCGCGGCAGCGAGCTGCTCGGCGACGTGCTGGTGCTGCTCGCCGCGATCGCGTGGGTCGGCTACGCGCTGGTCACGTCGCGAATGGAGGGCTGGTCGTCGCTGCGGGTCTCGACGCTGACCGCTCTGCCGGCGCTGCTGGTGATCCTCGTGGTCTGGACGATCGCGTACGCGCTCGGCGCGGTGCGGATCGACACGGCGGCGCTGCCGGGGGTGACCTGGCGCCTGGCCTACGTGTCGCTGATCGGCGTGGTGCTCGGCATGTTCCTGTGGAACGCCGGGTTGCAGCGCATCGGCTCGGTCGATGCGATGCTGCTGCTCAACCTGATGCCGGTCGTCACCTTCGCGATCCGCGCGTTCGAGGGGGCGCGCTTCGAGGCGGCGGAACTCGCCGGAGGGGCGATCGTGGTGGGAGCGCTGGTGGCCAACAACCTTCTGCTGCGTCGGGGCAGGCAGTCCGGGTAGCCGCGCATTGCGGCCTTGCAGGCGTGCCGTCGAAGCTCAGCCGGGCCGCGGCTTGCGCTTGCGCAGGTTCGCTTTCCTGGCGCGCCCGGGTGCCGATCCTTCTTCGACGGCGACGTCCGCTGGCGCCTCGTGCCGCATGTGATCGATCATCCGGTCGAGCATCCGGCGAAACGATGCCGCTTCACGGCCGCTCAGCACCGAGCGGACGATATCCTCGCGCGCCTGCGCGCTCGGGGCGATGCGGCGGTAGAGCGCCTCGCCGTCGCGTGACAGACGCAGCAGGTTGCGTCGCCTGTCTTCACGGTCGATCTCACGGAGCACGCGCTTCGTCCTCACCAGTCGCGCGACGCTGCGACTGACGTTCATCACGTGCAGCCCGGTCCAGTCGGCGATCTCGGTGGCGGTTGCCCCGGGGTGTGCGGCCAGCACCATCATGATTCGCCATTCGGCGAGCGACAGCCGGTAGCGCGTTCCGAAGCGCTCCTGGAACGGCTTGGCAAGCAGGTTGACGAGTCGCAGCAGTCGATGGACGAGCGCCCCTTCGGCGAGCTTTTCCGGTTCGAATTCCGATGCCGATTGGTCTTTCATTGCTGCGCCGCATATAGACGACTCTCCAGCCATATATTAACGTTTGTTAACAATTCGACAAGACGGGATCCATGTCCGACGACGAAGGCGCTTGCGGCAGGACCACGGCGCAGGACGCTGCGGTTCGCGCGGCCAGGTTGGGCCCGATGCAGCGCATCGCTGCGGCGCATCTGCTCAAGAGCCACCTGGAGACCGCGCCGATCACGCTGCTGGGCGAGGTCGAGGTCGACGCCCTCGTCGCGTTTCGCGAGACGCTCAATGCGGACGCGCATCGCGACCACGGGCTACGGTTCAGCCTCACGGCCTTGCTCGTGAAGATCGCCGCGCAGGCTTTGCGTGAGCACCCTGCGTTGAACGCGACCTTCGTCGACGGCAACGTGCACGTTGCCGGCGCCGTGCACATGGGCGTTGCGATGTCGATGCCCGACGACAACCTGATCGTGCCGGTGATCCGCAATGCCGACCAGTTGACGCTCGCCGAGGTGTCGATCGCGCTGGCCGACCTGGGGCAGCGGGCGATGGCTGGCCGTCTGGCGCTCGACGACGTGCGCGGGGCCACGTTCACGCTGACGAACCCGGGAGGGCTGCGCACCGCGCGCTGGTCGACCCCGATCGTCGCGCTGCCCCAGTGCGCAATCCTCGGCGTCGGCGCGCTGGCGCGTCGTGCCGTGGTGCGTGAGGAGCGGATCGTGCCGGCGTGGGTGCTTCCGACGAGCCTGACCGTGGACCACCGCGTCGTCAACGGCGTGCCGGCGCAGCGATTCGTGGACACGCTGCACGCGCTTCTGTCGGAGCCGGCGAAGGTGCAGTTCGGTGCTTCGGGAGGGGGGCGATGACGATCGAGGTGAGGATGCCCGACTTCGGGGGAGACGCCAAGGAGGCGACGATCGTCGCCTGGCACAAGCGAGAGGGCGATTCGGTGTCCGCCGGCGAGTTGCTGGTCGAAGTAATGACCGACAAGGTGAACCTGGAAGTCGAGTCACCGGCGAGCGGCGTGGTGACGGAGATCGTCCATTGCGCCGACGAAGTCGTCGGCGCGGGCGAGGTGATCGCGCGGATCCGCGCGAGCTGACGGAGATGCGCGATGGGCGCTCGTGATGAACCCTGGATCGAGATGTACCGCCTGATGCTGGTCGTCCGGGAGTCCGATCGCGCGATCGGCGCGATCGATGGCCACTGGCACCCGGCGCTCGGCGAGGAGGCCGTCATCGCGGGCTGCTACCACGGCCTGAGGCCGGGCGATGCGGTGGCTCCGCACTATCGTGGAATGCTGGGCGCATCGCATGCGCGTGGCGCGGACCTCAGGAGGCTCTTCGCCGGTCTCGAGGGCAAGGCGACGAGCTACACGCGTGGCCGTTACCGCTCCGACGTGTGCGGTCCGTTCGAAGTCGGCGTGATCGGACTGTACTCGGGAGCGCTCGGGCCGACGATCGAGTACGCAGCGGGCGCGGCGCTCGCCGCGAAGCTCGATGGCAAGGGTGGCGTCGCGCTGGCGGTGTTCGGTGACGGGACGGCGAGCCGCGGGAACTTTCACGAAGCGGTGAACCTCGCCGCCGTGCTGAAGTTGCCCGTGGTCTTCGTCTGCCAGAACAACCAGTTTGCGATCTCGACGCCGGCAGGGCGGGAGCACGGCGGGCGGATCGTGGACCGCGCAACCGGCTACGGCATTCCGGGCGTCGGCGTCGACGGCAACGACGTGGTCGCGGTTCACGAGGCGGTCCAGGCCGCGGTGGCACGGGCGCGCGAAGGTGGAGGGCCGACTCTGATCGAGGCGCTGACCTACCGGGTCGGCGGTCACATGACTGCCGACCCGGCTGCCTATCGCTCGAAGGACGAGGTCGATCAGTGGGCGGGTCGCGATCCGCTTGCGCAGCACGAGGCGCGGTTGGCCAGGGAGGGGATCCTCGACGCGGCGGGTGCCGCCCGGCTGCGCGAGGAGGTCGCAGCCGAGGTTGCGCTCGCGATGAAGCTGGCGCGCGAGGACCCGATGCCCGGTCCCGACGTGCTCGGCGTCGATCGCGTTTTTGCGGGGGCCTGACGTGGCGCGACTCACGATGCAGCAGGCGGTCGTCGGCGGGATCGCCGAGGAGATGCGGCGCGACCGGGACGTCTTCATCATGGGGCTCGACATCGGCCGCTTCGGCGGGCCGCTGAACTCGTGCAAGGGCCTGTGGGAGGAATTCGGCCCGGAGCGAGTGATCGACACGCCGATCTCGGAGGGCGGGATCGTCGGCGCCGGGGTCGGCGCCGCGTTGATGGGCAAGCGGCCGATTGTCGACATCATGTTCCTGGAGTACCTGTCGCTGGTGTTGCAGCAGGTCGGATGCGACGCGGGCGCGATGCACTACTACTCGGACGGAAAGGCGCGGGTGCCGCTCGTCGTCCGGGCCAAGTTCGGGGTCGGACCCTACCACGGGCACGCGTACGACTACCACGCGTGGGTCGCGCACGTGCCCGGCGTCAAGGTCGCGATCCCGTCGAGCGCGCGCGATGCCAAGGGAATGATCAAGACGGCGATCCGCGACGACAACCCGGTGCTGTTTCTCGAGCACATGGGCCTGTACCACGGCGCCCGCGACGAGGTGCCTGACGACGAGTACCTGACGCCGTTCGGCGAGGCAGCGGTGCTCCGGCGTGGCGACGCGGTGACGCTGGTCTCGGTGGGCGCGATGGTCCGGCGCGCACTACAGGCGGCCGAGATACTCGCACGCGACGGGATCGAGGCCGAGGTGATCGACCTGCGAACGATCGTCCCGCTCGACAAGAATGCCGTGCTCGAGTCGGTCGCCAGGACCGGCCGCCTGGTCGTGGCGAGCGAGGCGATGAAGTTCTGCGGCTCGGCCGGCGAGGTGGTCGCGATCGTCGCGGAGGAGGGCTTCCGCTCGCTGAAGGCGCCGATCGAGCGGGTCGCGACACCCAACGTGCCGATTCCCTTCGCGCGCAACCTCGAGAAGCAGCTGATCCCCGGCGAGGACGACATCGTCGCGGCCGCCCGCCGCGCACTGGCGGCCTGACGGGCACGCGCGCCGGCGAGCGGTCACACGGACGTCGGGCGGAGGCCATGGCGATGAAGCTGGACGGAAGAGTCGCGATCGTAACCGGTGCCGCGAGTGGCATCGGCCGTGGCTGCGCGGAGGCGTTCGCGCGCGCCGGCGCCGCGGTGTGCCTGTTCGACGTGGACGCCGACGCGCTCTCAACGGCTGCGCGCGCGATCGACGGCGCGATCGGCGTGGCCGTCGACGTTGCGGACCGGCAGTCGGTCGAGGCGGGCGTGCGCACGGCCTGCGAGACCTTCGGTGGCGTCGACGTGCTGGTGAACAGCGCAGGCGTCGAGTCCACGTACACCATCGAAAAGATGCCGCAGCGCGAGTGGGACCGCGTCATCGAGGTCAACCTGCGCGGCGTCATGCTATGCACGCAGGCGGTCGTGCCGTCGATGAGTGCCCGCGGCGGCGGGGCGATCGTCAACATCGCGTCGATTGCCGGGAAGCGCATCTCGTTCCACGGCGGCGCGGCTTACACGGCGTCCAAGGCCGGGGTGCTCGGCTTCACGCGCCACGCGGCCTTCGAGTTCGGCATTCGACGCATCCGGGTCAACGCGATCTGCCCGGGGCCGACGCTCACGCCGATGATCCGGCGCAACGCGACAGACGAGGAGATTGCCCGGACCGAGACCATCATCCCGCTCGGCCGGTGGGTGCAGCCCTCCGACATCGCCGCCGCGGCGTTGTTCCTCGCGAGCGAGGCGGCGGCGATGTGCACCGGAACTTCGCTCGACGTGGACGGCGGGGTACTGGTGTCGAACGGCAGTTCGTATCAGGATTACTTTGCGCGGCGACGCTAGCCGCTAATCCCGGAGACCGACATGAACCGACGCATCCTCGCACTCGCCGCCTTGTTCGTGGGGCTCGCCGTCGCGGCGTCCTCGCCGGCTCGCGCGCAGGCCACCTTCAAGATGGCCTTCGTTGCGCCGCCGCCGGTCTGGGGACCGATCGCCGATCACTACGGCGAGCAGGTCGCGAAGCTGACCAACGGCGAGATCAAAGTCCAGGGCGTCGGAGGCGGCCAGCTCGGCAGCCTGCCGCAGAACTACGCCGGCATGAAGACCGGGCAGATCGACATGGTGCTGGTCGACACCGGCACGCTGGCGCTGGCGCGCGGCGGAAGGGACTTCAACGCGCTGTTCGCACCCTACGTCTTCCTGGATCACGCGCACTTTCGCAAGTTCATCTTCTCGAAGACCTTCTTCGACATGCTGGCCCCGGTCGAGAAGGAGGCCGCGTTCAAGTACGTCGGCTACGTGTCGGACCGCTCGCCCAGGCAGCTGACGACGGCCCGGACCCGGGTGACGAAGCCCGATGACATGAAGGGCCTGAAGATCCGCGTGCCCGAGACGCCGACGATCCTCGAGGTGTTCAAGGCCTGGGGGGCGTCGCCGACCCCGGTGGCCGCGGCAGAGCTCTACCTCGCATTGAAGCAGGGCATCGTCGACGGGCAGGACAACGGCTTCGACGCGATCGCTGGCGCGAAGTTCTACGAGGTGCAGAAGTACGCGATCAGGATCGACTACATCCAGTCGGGCCTGACCGTGCTGATGGCCGAGAGCAAGTGGAACGCGCTGACGCCGGCGCAGCAGCAGGCGATGCAGCAGGCCGCGGTCGAGACCGAGCGCTGGGCGAGCAAGCGCACCTGGGAAGTCACCAACAACTCCGTGGCCGTGCTGAAGGAGAAGGGCATGGAGATCGTCGAGCCCGACCTCGGGCCGTTCAAGGACGCGGCCAAGAAGGCGCTGGCCGCGCTCGACGGCAAGCTCTGGTCGAAGGGTACGCTCGAGCGGATCGCGGCCGAGCGCTGAGGCGACGGGGCGGACGCCGGTCACGAAGCGCCGAGACGGTTCCCGATGCTGCGCGGGCTCGACCGACTCGTCGAGTTCCTGGTGGGCGCGCTCGCGGTGGCACTGATCGCCACCGCGTTCGGACAGGTCGTGGCGCGCTACCTGTTCTCCTATTCGTTCTCGTGGGTGCTCGAGGTCGACGTGATGCTGCTGGTCTGGCTCACGTTCCTGTCGGGCTACCTCGGTGTCCGTCGCCATGCGCACATGGCAACCGACTTTGCCGTGGCGGCGTTGCCGGCGCGGTGGCGCCACCGGGTTTCGATCGTCGCCTGGCTGCTGTGCGCAATGCTGGTGGCGATCGTCGGCTGGAGCAGCCTGGACGTCGTCGACTCGATGCGCGGCATGTCGTTCGTGTCGATTCAGCTCGAGCAGACGGTCCTCTATGCGTGCCTGCCGGTCGGAATGGGGTTGATGTTCGTCGCGATCTGTGTCGAGCTGGCGACGCTAGTGCGCCGTCGCGCGTGATGCTCGAGCAGCTGCTGCCGTTCTGCGTGCTGATGGGGGCGTTCCTCGTCCTGCTGGCGATCGGCGTCCCGGTGTTCTTCGCGATGGGGCTCGCGTCGCTGTCCTTCGTGGTCGCGATGGGAGGACAGGTTCCGTACAGCGTGCTCGCTTCGACCCTGGTGCAGGGGATCGACTCGTTCGCCTTTCTCGCGATCCCGTTCTTCTTCCTCGCCGGGGAATTGATGAACACCGGCGGGATCACGCGGCGGCTGCTGGCGTTCGCGGCGGCACTGGTCGGGCACATCCGGGGCGGGCTGTCGCACGTCGCGATCATCGCGAGCATGGTGTTCTCGGGCGTCTCGGGCTCGGCGGTTGCCGACGCGTCGGCGATCGGCGGAGCGTTGATCCCGGCGATGAAGAAGGAGCGGTACCCGGCCGAGTACGCCGCGGCGGTCGTCGCCGCGGCCGCGACGATGGGGCCGGTGATCCCGCCGTCGATCGCCTTCGTCGTCTATGCACTCGTGACCGAGACCTCGGTCGGCGAGCTGTTC
This sequence comes from Burkholderiaceae bacterium, assembly GCA_035443405.1. Taxonomy (GTDB): domain Bacteria; phylum Pseudomonadota; class Gammaproteobacteria; order Burkholderiales; family Burkholderiaceae_E; genus Zeimonas. Next base: position 9,681 of record DAORSF010000008.1, read on the forward strand.
CTGGCAGGCGCCCTGCCGGGCTTGCTGATGGGAGCCTGGCTGCTGGCGACTGCCACGTGGATCGCGCGGCGACGCGCGTTCCCGTTCTCGCCGCGCGCAACGCTGCGGCGCGTGGCTGCGACCCTGCGCGACGCGGTGTTCGCGCTGGTGATGCCGGTGATCATTCTCGGCGGGATCGTCGGCGGCGTCGTGACGCCGACCGAGGCCGGGGTGATCGCGGTCGTCTATGCGGCGGTCGTCGGCCTGTTCGTCTACCGCGAGATGCGGCTCTCCGAGCTGTGGCGCGTCGTGCGCGAGTCGACGATCAGTTCGGGACTGATCCTGATGATGGTGGCGGCATCGGGCACCTTCTCGTGGCTCGTGGCGAACATGGCAATCGGCCAGACGCTGGTCGAGTTCTTCACGTCGCTCACCGACAGCCGGTGGGTGATGTTGATCGTCATCAACCTGTTCTTCCTGGTGTGGGGACTGGCGCTCGAGCCGCCGGTCGCGCTGGTCACCATGGTGCCTCTGCTGGTACCGCTGGCCAACGCGTACGAAATCGACCTGGTGCACCTCGGCGTGGTGGTCGTGCTCAACCTGATGATCGGACAGCTCACCCCGCCTTCGGGGGTCGTGACCTTCCTGACGGCGCAGCTGGCGGGTGCGCCGCTGTCCGCGGTATTCCGCGAGGCGGTCCCGTTCACGCTGGCGCTGATCGTCGTACTGGCGCTGGTCACGTTCGTTCCGGCACTGGCCCTGTGGCTGCCGGGCATGCTGATGGGCGGTTAGTGCGGCGCGCCAGCTGTCACACTATGGGCCTTGGCGTCATCGGCGTGTTGACATGGCGTGGCGATGCGATTGCTGATTCTCGAAGACGATCCCGATCTCGGAGACGCGCTCGCCACAGGATTGCGGCAGGCCGGGCACGTCGTCGACTGGTTCCGGGACGGCGCGCACGCCGATTCGGCACTGGGCGATTCCGGATACGACGTGCTGGTGCTCGATCTCGGCCTGCCGGGCACCGACGGGATGACCTGGCTGCGGCGCTGGCGCCAGCGCGGCCGCGACCTGCCGGTGCTGATCCTGACGGCCCGCGATGCGATCGAGCAACGCATCGCAGGCCTCGACGCGGGGGCCGACGACTACCTGATCAAGCCGATCGCGATCGACGAACTCTCGGCGCGGCTGCGCGCGCTGCTGCGGCGTGCGTCGGGCCGCGCGCAGGCCGTCTGGACTCACGGCGCGCTGCGATACGACCCCGGGACCAGGCGGGTCCTGTGGCAGGACCGTGAAATCGAACTGACCGCGATGGAACTCGCCCTGCTCGAGATCCTGCTGAAGCACCCGCAGCGCGTGATGTCGAAGAACCAGTTGCTCGAGCGGCTCTACGACTGGAGCGGTGCGGAGCCCGAGAGCAACTCGCTGGAAGTGCACGTGCACCGGCTGCGGCGCAAGATCGATCCGGGCATCGTTCGCACCGTGCGCGGCGTCGGTTACGCGCTCGGCGCGGCCGGGGACGACTCGTGAGCATCCAGCGCCGGCTGCTGCTGTACCTGCTGCTCGGTGCGCCGGCGGTGTGGGCCGTCGCGCTGCTGATCTCGGCCGATCGTGCGCGCGACGAAGTCAACGAGCTCTTCGACACCGAGATCATCCGGCTCGCACGCCAGGTGCAGGTCACGCTCTCCGGCATCGCGTCCTCGGGCGCGGCCGTGCCGGGGGTCGCGTTGCCGGCGCCGGCTTCGGCCGGCGAGGCGGACCTGCGCGACCTGGCGATCGCGGTCTGGAACGCGGAGGGCCGGCTGGTATTGACTGACCGCGAGGGCGCGCAGCTGCCGCGCCAACCGCAGGCCGCCGGCTTCGTCGACCTGACGGTCAGCGGCGACCCCTGGCGCGTGTACTACCTGCAGTCGCCGCGCGCCGAGTGGCTGGTCGCCGCAGGCCAGAGCGTGCACGAGCGCGACGAGCTGGTCTGGAACCTGGTCGCTGGCCAGCTGCTGCCGTGGCTGCTCGTGCTGCCCGTATTGCTGCTGGCGATGACCTGGGCGGTGCGCCAGGCGCTCGCGCCGGTGCGCGCGCTGGCTGCCGAACTGCGAGGCCGGGGGGCGGACGCGCTGCAACCGGTGCCGACCAGTCGCGCGCCGCTCGAGCTGCAGCCGTTGCTGGCGGCGATGAACGGGCTGTTCGCGCGCATCGACGCGACATTGGCGCGCGAGCGTCGCTTCACGGCCGACGCGGCGCACGAGTTGCGCACGCCACTCGCGGTCCTGCGGGCGCAGTGGGACGTGCTCTGCAGCGCCGCCGACGCGACCGAGCGCCGCCAGGCCGAGACGCGGCTGCGAACCGGGCTCGACCGCATGGACCGCCTGGTCACCCAGATGCTGGCCATGTCGCGCCTGGACGCGACCGACCGCCTGCCCAGGGCTGCCGTGGTGGACTGGCGCGCGCTGGTCGAGCAGGCGATGAGCGACGTGCTGCCGCTGGCCGAGCGTCGCCGCATCGAGCTCGGCTGCGACTGGCCAGCTGAAGGCACGCCGGCGTTTCCGCTGCAGGGCGATGCCGAGTTGCTCTCGGTGCTGTTGCGCAACCTGCTGGACAACGCCGTGCGCTACGCCCCCGAAGGCAGCAGCGTATCGCTGCGCTTCGAAGCCGACGGCCTGGTCGTCGAGAACGACGGCCCGTCGCTGCCGGCCGACGCGCTCGCGCGACTGGGGGAACGCTTTTACCGCATCGAAGGGCAGCCCGAAGGCGGCAGCGGGCTGGGCGTGTCGATCGTGCAGCGCGTCGCCGCGCTGCACGGGCTGAAGCTGCGCTACCGCGCGCGTGACGGCGGCGGCGGCGTGGCCGCGGAGCTCAAGGCGACTTGACCCGGGCCAGCAGCGCGCGGGCTTCCTCGCGCCGGCCGGTGTCCGCGATCTGGCGACCCGGCCGCGCCGGCGCCTGCAGCGCACGCTCGAGATACGGCACGGCCTCGTCGCCGTGGCCGGTTTCGGCGAGGTACTCGGCGTAGAAGTAGTTCGGGTCGATGCCCTGCGGGTTGACCGCGAGCGCCTTCTGCAGCAGGTCGCGGGCCTTGTCCTTGTCGCCGAAGCCGATCGGCCATCCGGGCACCTTGTAGTACAGCACGCCGAGGCTGTTGAGGGCCGATCCGTCGAGCGCCTTGCCGTCGATGCCGATGGCCCGTTCGTAGATCGCTTTCGCCTGCTTGACCAGGCCCAGCGCGCCGAGGCCGCCCTTCTCGCCGGCCCAGGAGCTGACGACGATGCCTTCCCAGATCAGCGGCTCGCTGCGACCCGGGAAACGCTCGCTGACCTCGCGCGCCTTGGCGGCGAGCGATTCGAAGCGCTTCTCGCGCTCGGCGGCCGGCGTCTGGTAGCGGATCACTTCCCAGTCGCGCTGCAACTCGGCCACGGCGTCTTCGACGGGGCCCGCCACGGCGGCCATCGACCAGCTGAAGAACAGGGCCAACAGGCCCGCGAGCATCCTGTTCATGTCGGGTTCTCTCCTGAGAGGGGTTGCAGGGGTTCGGCGCGCAGGCTGCGGCGATGCCGCGCGAAGGCGCCGTCGAGCCACGGGCCGAGCAGGCCGTTCACGCGCACGGCGAGCCGCTCGGGAAAACCGATGAAGCGCTCCGCGGCGTCGCTTTCGAGCAGTCGCAACAGCGCTGCGGCCACCGTCTCCGGGCTGTCCATCGCCGTGCCGGTGGCGCGGTTGTACGCCTCGACCCCGGCGTCGTTGAAGGCGGTCCGCGTGCTGCGAGGGCCGAGGACCTGCACCTTGACCGGCGTGTCGGCCAGCTCGCGCCGCAGCGCTTCCGCGAAGCCGTGCAAGCCGGCCTTGCTGGCGCCGTAGACGCTGAACCCCGGGAGTCCGATCCGGCCCGTGGCCGAACCGACGAAGATCACCTGCGCCTTCGGCAGGCGCTGCAGCTGCGGCAGCAGGGCCTGCGTCAGCAGCATCGGCGCGAGCAGGTTCGCCTGCAGCACCGCGTGCATCCGCGCAGGCGACGTGTCGGCGAGCGCGCCGAATGCCGGCGCGCCGGCGGCGTGGACGACGACGTTGGCGCGCCAGCCGGCCGCCGCGCCCGCGACCGCGGCCAGTCCGTCGACAGTCGTGAGGTCGGCGCGCACCCACGCCGTGCCGGCCGGCAGCGGCGATTCCGCGGCGCGTCCGACGCCCATCACCGCGGCGCCAGCGGCGCGCATCGCCGCCGCGACCGACCGTCCGATGCCGCCGCTTGCGCCGGTCAGCAGCACGCGTGCTTCAGCGGCCTTCACGCCAGTGCCTCCGCCGCTCGCGGCAACGGCAGGCTGCGGAAGACGTCGCCGTACAGTCGATAGAACGCGCGCGCTCCGTGCACGATCGCATCCTGGTCGCGCGGATCGTCGATGCGATCCATCAGCAGGGCGAAGTGCGCCGTGTGCTCGCGGTCCAGCGTGCCGTGCGAGCGCAGGTAGCTGAACGCCGAGTCGGGCAGCGCGAGCGGTTTCTGGATCGCGTCGGCCGCCAGCAGCGCGAGCGAGACGCTGGTGCCCTCGAGCACGTGCACCATGCCGAAGAAGCCCAGCGCGTTCACGCGGGCGATGGTGTCGTAGGCGTAGGCCACCATCACTTCGGTTGCGTGCCCCGGCGGGCCGTGGCGCACCGCTTCGGCATCGCCGCCGCAGGCGCGGATGTCGTCGAGGATCCACTCGTCGTGGCCTGCTTCCTCTTCGATGTACTCGTCGAGCGGAGCGCGAAGCCAGTCGTGGCGCGGCGGCAGCGCGGCCTGAGCGGCCTTCAGCAGCGGCACGGTGTGGCGCACGTGGTGGTAGGCCTCGCGCAGGAACGCGAGGTAGCTCGGCAACGACACCTCGCCGTGCAGGCAGCCCTGGATGATCGGGGCGGC
>DAORSF010000008.1:14647-16594 GCA_035443405.1 Burkholderiaceae bacterium
TCGTGCGTGGGCCACAGCACGGCGGACAGCGACGGTTGCCCGTCGCCGAGCACGACCGCGTGCAGCAGGGACGGCTGGCTGCACAGCGCGGTCTCGACCCACTCCGGCGACACGTTGCGGCCGAACGCGGTGATCAGCAGGTTCTTCTTGCGACCGGCCAGGTGAACGAAGCCATCGTCGTCGATGCGTCCCAGGTCGCCGGTCGGCCACCACTCGGGCACCGGCGTCGGGTCGCCGAGGTAGCCGCTGAACAGGCTGCCCGCGATCAGCAGTTCGCCATCCGGAGCGACGCGCAGGCGTGCGTGAGGCAGCACGCGCCCGGCGCTGCCGGCACGCCCGGCGCCTGGCAGGTTCAGCGTCTGCACCGAGGCGCCTTCCGACAGACCGTAACCTTCGCCGACCGGCAGGCCCAGCGCCTGTGCGGCGAGCACCAGCGGAGCGCCGATCGCGGCGCCGCCGACCGCCACGCATCTCAGCGACGCCGGCGCGCGCAACGCACCCCGCCGCAGGTGGGCGCACCACGCGCGCAGCATCTGCGGCAGCAGGATCAGGCTGTGCGGCGCCAGTTCGCGAACCGCGGCGTCGAAGCGCGCCGCATCGAAGCCCGACGAACCGGCCACGCCGAGCGCGGCCAGTGGCCGCGCCAGCACCGTCGTGCCGTGCAGGCGCGGCGCCATCAGCCCGGCGACGTTCTCCAGCAGCACGGCGAACGGAAGCGCGTTCAGGTGGCGCGCGATGTCCAGCGGCGCCATGGCCTCGACCAGGCCGCGCGCAACGCGCTGCATCGCTTCGGCCGACAGGCACACGCCCTTCGGCTCGCCGGTGCTGCCGGACGTGAAGGTGACTTTCGCCGTGCCCGGCGGCAGCGGCACCGCCTGCGCCGGCAGCCGCGCGATCGCGACCGGATCACCGGCGGCCAGTGCGCCAGACCAGTGCAACGCGGGCCAGCGCGCGGCGAGCGGCGCCGCGGCGACCAGCGTGTCGACGCCGGCCGCGCGCAGCGCGTGCGCCATCTGCCCGAGCGAGAAGAACAGCGGCAGCGGCACGTGCACGATACCGGCACGCTGCGCGGCCTCGTCGAGCACGACGAAGGCCGCACCGTTGTCGAGCAGCGTCGCCAGCACGCGCGTGCCGGCTGCACGCAGCAGCGCGGCCGCGTCGTCCACGGCGCCTTCCAGGTCGGCTGACTGCCAGGCGCGCCGGCCGTCGTCGAGCACCGGCCTCATGACGACACCCGGCGGCGCGCCAGCGTCTGCAGCGCGGCGTCGATCTGACCTGCGAGCACCACCGGTCGATGATCGAAATAGCGTCCCCAGTGCGCGGCTTCGTCGCCGAGCAGTGCCGGGTCGGCCACCCCGAGTGCCAGTGGTGCGATGCCCATCCGGACGAACAGGTGGCGAAGCTCCTCGGTCAGCGTGCTGACCACCCAGTTGAATCCGCGCCCCGCCAGGTGCGGGCCGAGCGACAGGATCAGGCGCTCGCCCGCGCCCGCTCGGCTGGCCGCGAGATGCCCGACCTCGACGATGCGCTTGCGCGACGGCGGCGGGGACGATTCGGCGCCGAGCAGGCTTTCGACCGGCACCGGCAGGTAGCGTTCGAGGAACAGCGGCCCGGTGCCGGCCGGCCGGTAGCCTGCGGCCGCGACGATTTCGCCGGCATCGTCGCGCAGCGCGACCAGGCGCGGCGCGAACTGGTGTACTTCGGCGCCGTAGCGCTCGCCGTAGATGCGTCGCACGAAGGCCTCGACCGCGCTTCGCTCGGCGTGATCGGCGTCGACCACGTGCAGGCGTCTGGCCGGTGCGGAAATGCGGGACGCCTGGCAGGCCGAACGTTTCGACTCTCGGGATTGAACCAACACTGCAACTCCCCGGATCGCCGCCCGGGGAGGGGCGGCATCGATGAGCGGCATGCTGGCTGGCGTCGATGAACGGCAGATTAAGCGGCGAT
>DAORSF010000009.1:0-3227 GCA_035443405.1 Burkholderiaceae bacterium
CTGCGCGATGCCGACCGGGAACAGGTCGGCCGCCACCATCAGGGCCAGCCCGACGTTCAGCGACCAGAACACCCGGCGCAGCAGCGCCGCGTTCCAGCGTTCAGGCCTGACCAGGCAGCGCGCGCAGAACACGATCATCGCGATTGCCAGGTTGCCGTAGACGCCCATCAGCGCGGCGTGGCCGTGGTTCACGGTCAGGTAGGTGCCGTGCTCGTAGTAGTTGACGATCGGCAAGTTGATCAGGAAGCCGAACATGCCGGCGCCGACGAAGTTCCAGAAGTTCACGCCGAGCAGGAACAGGAAGGCCTCGGTCTGGCCGAAGCCACGCGACGGTTCGTCCGGGCGCAGCAGGCGCGCCGGCGCGTTGCGGAACTGCCACGCTTCGAGCGTCAGCAGGATCAGTGGCACGACCTGGAGCGTGGAGAAGACGCTGCCGATCGCCAGCGTTTCGACCGGCTTGGCGTTCCAGTAGAAGTTGTGCGAGATGCCCAGCAGGCCCGAGCCGAGGAACAGCAGCGTCGCCAGGTAGACGATGCGCGAGGCGGCGGCGTGGCTGACCAGCCCCATCAGCACCATGAAGTATGCGAGGACGGCGGTCGTGAAGACTTCGAAGAACGCCTCGACCCACATGTGGATGACCGCCCAGCGCCAGAAATCGGCGACCACGAAGTTGGTCTCGGGGGTCGCGACGAACCCGGACACGAACAGCGCCAGCACGCAGCCGACGCAGTACAGCAGCCACCTCGGCAAGGTCCACGCGTCGCCCGCGCTCCGCAGGTGGCCGACCGCGCGCGCGATCACCCAGCACCACAGGGCGAAGACTGCGAACAGCAGCGCCTGCCAGAGCTTGCCCTGCTCGACGAACTCCCAGCCCTGGCTGCCCAGCAGGTACCACCATTCGCCGAGCACGCCGTGCGGTCCCAGCGCCACGCCCGCGAGGCCGCCGACCGCCGTCACGACGAACAGCGCGAACAGGCCGTTGACCAGACGAAGTTGTCCCGCCGGGATCGACGGTGCGGCGGTCGACAGCGCGAAGATCGACGCACCCACCCAGCAGGCGCTGATCCACAGCAGCGCGAGCTGCAGGTGCCAGCCTCGCACGACGGGGATCGGCAACGCTTGCGCGAGCTCGACGCCCAGCACGCGCGTGATGCCCAGGAAGTCGTGCACCGTCAGGATGCCCGCGGCGATCTGCAGCACGAACAGGATCGCCGCGGCGGCGAAGTACTTGTAGGTGGCGTGCTGCAACGCCCCCGGTTGAAGCCGTTCGACCTGCTCCAGGGTCGCGGCCGAACCGGCACCGGGCAGGGCTGCATCGGCGGCTGGCGCCGCGCGGGCAGCGTGGTCGGCGTCGCGGGCAGGGCGCCAGCCCGCGATCGACGAATAGCGCCCGTAGAGGAACAGAACCGCGCCGAGCGCAGCGACCAGCGCCAGCACCGCGATCGCGCTCCAAAGCATGACCTGCGCACTCGGCCGGTTCCCGGCGAATTCGTCGTACGGCCAGTTGTGGGTGTAGGTGTACGGCTTGCCGGGGCGCTCGGCGCCGCACACCCAGGCGCCCCAGAAGAAGAACGCCGCGAGGTCGCGCAACTCGGCCTCGTCGCCGATGTAGCCGGCGGGGTGGAACGCTTCGCTGCCTTCGCCCCGGAACATCGCCGCGACGCGGCGCTCCAGGTCGCGCGCGCCGTAGGCCTGCGCGGCGCCGACGGTCACCGTGTCGGCGGCCGGGTCGTGACGGTTGCGCTTGATCTCGCGCTGCGTGATCGCGAGCGCCGAGTCGGCGTCGACCCCGTCGACCGACGCATGGTGGTCGCGCATCGCGCGGGCGACGTGATGCAGCGCGTCGGCGGTGAAATCCGGGCCGCGGCCGGCGCCGTCGCCGAACATGCTGCCGTAGTTCATCAGCCCGTATTTCAGGAACACCGCCTGGCCGCGCGTGATCGCCGCCGCGGCGACGACGGTCTGGCCGCGTTCGTCGACGAAGTCGGGGATCGGCGGCGCGTCGACGTAGGTGCGGGCGCCCATGTAGACCATGCTGCCGACGCCGATCGCCAGCACCGCCGCGATCGGCAGCCACCAGCTGCGCCGGTTCATCACGTAGCGGTTCCAGATCCGGCCTGCGCTGGTCATCGCGGCGATCCTCGTTGGCGGCCCTGCATCCCTGCCGACGCGGCCTTGGCGAACGGCCCAGGCGCCGGTGCGTCGGCCGTGCATTCGCCGGCCTGCCCGTCCGCCAGCGGAAGCATCGGCGGCAGTTCCGGCGCTTCCACGACCAACGGCTCGTCCATGCTCATCGACTCGAGGAACGCGACCAGGTCGCGCTTCTCGTCGCCGCTGAGACCGAGCGGACTGAGCAGCGGCGACTTGTTGGGCGCGTCGCCGCCGCCGCGGTCGAAGAACTCGACCACCTCCTGCAGCGTGGCGAACACGCCGTTGTGCATGTACGGCGCGGTGTAGCGCAGCTCGCGCAGCGACGGCGTGCGGAACTTGCCGATGTCGCCGGGGTCGCGCGTGCGGTAGTAGCGTCCGAGGTCTTCCTCGGCGTCGCGGTACAACGCGCGGGGCGCGTCGCGCTGCGCGTTCTGCCAGCGCACGGCGATCTGGACCAGCGGGCTCGAGTCCAGCAGCGACTGGCGCGGAACGCCCAGCGAGTGGTAGCCCTCGTCGCTGGCGAGCGGGCCGTGATGGCAGGCGATGCAGCCCGCCTTGCCGGCGAACAGCGTGTACCCGCGCTTCGCCGAGGCCGACAGCGAGAGATCGTCGCCGGCGAGGAATCGGTCGAACGGCACCCGGCGCGGATCGGACACCACGGTGCGCTCGAACGCCGCGATCGCGTGCCACGCGTGCTCGAGCTGCGGCCAGTCGGTGCCGAAGACGTCGCGGAAGCGCTCGACGTAGTCCGGCACCAGGCGCAGCCGCATCTCGACTACGGTGGCCTTGCCGTTGCCCTCGACGGGCGCCTGCATCGCCGAGCGTGCCTGTACCTCGAGGCGGTCGAGGCTGCCGTCCCACATCAGGCGCCTGAAGTGCGCCGCGTTGAGTACGGTCGGATTGTTTCGCCACAGGCGGTGGCCGGGATAACCGGGCGCCAGCGGATCGTGGTGGGTCCATCCCATTTGCGCGACGTGGCACGACGCACAGGAGGTCGACCCGTTTCCGGACAGCCTCGGATCGAAGAACAGCAGGCGGCCCAGTTCGACCTTGGCCGCGCTCATCGGGTTGTCGGC
>DAORSF010000009.1:3327-16025 GCA_035443405.1 Burkholderiaceae bacterium
GTCATCGACCGGCTCCCGCCTGCGTGGCGTAGTCGAACGCCGCCGGCCGGCCCGCGACGGTACGCGCCGGAGACAGCGCTTCGAGGAACGCCACCAGCGCGTCGCGCTCCCGGCGGCTCAGGCCCAGCGGCGTGAGCGCGGACCCCCGCCCGCCGCCGCGATCGTAGAAGTCGATCACTGCCGGCAGGTCGGCGAGCACGCCGTTGTGCATGTAGGGGGCGGTCCGGGCGACGCCGCGCAGCGAAGGCGTCGCGAAACGACCGCGATCCGTAGCGCGCCGGGTCAGCGCATGCACGCCGGAGTCGGCACGCTCGGACATCGGATCCGGCGAACCGTTGATCGCGTGATGCCGCAACAGGCTCACCGTGCGCTCCGGGTCGCGCAGCACTTCGGGATTCTCCGGCACGCCGAGCCGGTGCAGGGCGCCGTCGGACAACGCGGGTCCGTGGTGGCAGCGCACGCACCCGGCCTTGCCGGCGAACAGGCGCAAACCCTCGGTGGCCAGCGGCGACAGCGACGACGGGTCGCCGCGCAAGGCCGCATCGACCGCGGTTTCGCCGCCGTCGTGCAGCGCAGTCCACGCCGCGATCGCCTGCACGATGCCGTCGAAGCTCGGCGGCGCGCGTTCGCCGAAGGCGCGGCGCCACAGCTGCAGCAGGCCCGGGATCTGGCGCACGCGCTCGGCGGCGATGCCGGGGTCGGCGTTCATCGTGACGGGCGAGGTCAGCATCTCGGCAACCAGTTCCGGCAACTGGTCGCCGCGATAGCGGCCGTCCCAGGTCAGCCTCGCCTTCAGGCGCATGCCGGCAAAGCCGGGCGTATTGCGGAAGTGGCCGGTGTGGTTGTAGCCGCGTGCCAGCGGTTCGCCGTCGGCATAGCTCCGCTCCGGGACGTGGCAGGTCGCGCAGCTGCGGCTGCCGTCGCCGGACAGGCGCGACTCGAAGAACAGGTGGCGCCCCAGTTCGGCCATCGGCACATCGGTCGCCGGCGCGGGTGGCAGCGGCCGGAGATCGGCGGCGTCCAGCGGCGTCGAGGCCAGCAGCAGGGCTGCCACGGCGCTGCGCAGGATCGGCATCGCGGTCACTTGACGAACCGCTCGCCGCGGTAGTTCACGTCGGGCGCCTCCTGCAGGATCGCCGCGCAACTGCGCTTCCAGGTCAGGATCTCGTCGAGCAGCCTGGCATCCTCCTCGGCGCCGAGCACGCGCTTGCCGTCCTGCGGAACGCGGATGAAGAAGTTGCGGCCTCGCGCCGAATGGAAGAACTCGCCGCGCAACGGGCCGGCGTCCTGGCCCCGTGACGGCGGCGGATGGCAGCCCATGCAGTTCAGCGCGTAGAGCGTCGCCGCCGACTGCGCGAACGGCACGGACCCGCGCGGCGACGCCGAAGCGGGCCTGCGCGGATCCGCGACGCCGCTGCGCGCTTCGCGCGCGAACGCGCCGTCGCCGGGCGCCGCCGCTGCCAGCAGCGACAGCGCCAGGACGGCGAACCGCGTCGTCCGCGCCCGGCGGCGCGCCGGCTTGCTCAGTAGGCCACGCACACCGACTTGGTCTCGGTATAGACGTCGATCATCGCGCGACCGTGCTCGCGACCCACGCCCGAGTCCTTGTACCCGCCGAACGGCAGGTTCGGGTCGACCATGTTGTGGCAGTTGATCCAGACGGTGCCGGCCTGCACCTTCGGGATCAGCCGGTAGGCCTGCGTCAGGTCGTTGGTCCAGATGCTGGCGCCCAGGCCGTAGCGCGAATCGTTCGCCTTGTGCGCGACCTCGTCGAGGTCGTCGAAGGGCATCGCGACGACCACCGGCCCGAAGATCTCCTCGCGCGAGATCGTCAGGTCCTTGCCACTGGTGTTCGAGAACACCGTCGGGCGCACGAAGTAGCCGGCGCCCGGCGCGGCGGCGCCGCCGGCGAGCAGCTCGGCGCCCTCGGCCTTGCCCGACTCGATGTAGCGCACGACGCGATCGCGGTGCGTCGCCGACACCATCGGCCCCATCTGCGCGGTCTCGTCGAAACCGTCGCCCAGCTTCGTCGACTCGGCGGCCGCTGCGAGGCCGGACAACACCTGCTCGTATCGGCTCTTGTGGACCAGCAGTCGCGAGCCGGCCGTGCAGACCTGTCCGTGGTTGAAGAAGATCGCTCCCGCGGCGCCTGCGACCGCCATGGCGGGATCGCAATCGTCGAGAACGATCACCGGGCTCTTGCCGCCGAGTTCGAGCGAGACGCGCTTCATGTCGTCCATGCAGTTGCGCCCGATGATCCGGCCGACCTCGGTGGAGCCTGTGAAGGCGATCTTGTTGACGCCGGGGTGCTTGACCAGCGCCGCGCCGGCGCTTTCGCCGTAGCCCGTGACGACGTTGACCGCGCCGGCCGGGAAGCCCGCCTCCATCACGAGTTCGGCAAGCCGCAGCGCGGTGAGCGGGGTCTCCTCCGCAGGTTTCAGCACGACCGTGCAGCCGCAGGCCAGCGCGGGCGCGATCTTCCACATCGCCATCAGCAGCGGGAAGTTCCACGGCACGATCGCGCCCACCACGCCGACCGGCTCGCGGCGGGTCATCGCCGTGTACTTGACGCCTGGCGGGAACGGGATCGAGACGTCGAGTGTGGAGCCCTCGATCTTCGTCGCCCAGCCTGCCATGTAGCGCGTCCACTGCGCGTTGGCGCCGACCTCGAGCATTCGCGAGAACATCAGCAGCTTGCCGTTGTTCAGCGTCTCCAGGCGGGCGAGTTCCTCGCCGTCGCGTTCGATCAGGTCCGCCAGGCGCAGCAGCAGGCGCTCGCGCCCGGCCGGCAGCATCCCCCGCCAGGCTTCGGATTCGAAAGTGGCCCGCGCCGAGCGCACTGCCGCGTCGACGTCCTCGGCCTGGGCGTCGGGAACGCGGGCGATCTCGGCGCCGGTCGCCGGGTTGTAGACCGGCAGCGTCCTGCCGGACTTCGCATCGACGAATTTCCCGTCGATGAACATCTGCTGGCGGATCGCTGCGAGTTCGGGCAGCTGGCTCTGGACGGACTGGCTCATCGTTCTCCTCCTTGGTGGACGGGTGCCGCGCCGCGGACCCGGGGTTGATCAGTGCCGCGACGCCGCGACCCCCGACAGGCTCAGCAGCAGCGGGCTGCCGCCGGCTTCGAGCAGCGCGGTGTACGCGAGCCGGTCGGGGCGGACCTCGGTGCGGAAGCTGCGGCCGCGATCGTCGCTGACGAGCACCGACCCGCCGAGTCCCGCGAGCACGATCCGCCCGTCCGCGAGCGCGAGGCCCGCAGTCAGCGGGTTGTCGGTGCCGGTGTCGATCTCCTGCCACGACGCGCCTGAATCCGCGCTGCGCAGCACGTGTCCGCCCATGCCCCAGACCAGGATCGCGTCGTCGGGCAGCGCCATGCCGCCCCAGAGCGATCCCTGGTAGGGCAGGTCGATCGCGGTGAACGCGCGCCCGTCGTCCGAGCGATAGACCACGCCGCTCTCTGCGGCGATCCAGATCCTTCCGCCGGCATCGTCGAACAGCTGATAGAGATGGCGGTCCGAGAACTCGCCGGCACCGACGGCGAACGTCTTCCACGTCCGCCCGCCGTCGTCGGTGGCCAGCGCTGCGCCGAACGCGCCGACCGCGAGGCCGCGCATCCGGTCGGCGAAGCGCACCGAGAACAGCACCGTGTCGGGATCGGCGCGATGCGCGACGCGCCACCGCTCGCCGCCGTCCTCGGTGGCGAGGACGATCCCGCCGTGGCCGACGGCCCAGCCGTGGCTCGCATCCGGGAAGTGCAGCGCGGTGAGCGTCACCCGCGTGGGCACCTCGGCGGCCTGGCGCCAGCTTCGCCCGTCGTCGTCCGAGAGCAGGACCGTGCCGAAGTCGCCGGCGGCGACCAGGCGGGCACCGGCACGCGCCGCCGCCAGCAGCGGCGCCCGCTCGGGATGGCGGACCTTCGGCGACAGCTGTTGCCGGGGCGTTGCGTCGGCGCCGCGTGCCGGCTCGGAGGCAGCCATCGAAGACGCGGCCAGCACGGCGGCGCTCCAGGCCGCGATGGCGAGCAGCAGCCTCGGGGTCATGCGTCGGTCTCCGTATCGGGGTCGCGCAGGCCGGTTCGCGCGAACGCGCGGGCGCGAGCGGCCTCGGCCGAAGTCGGATCGACGTCCAGCGCCTCGGACAGCCGCTGCAGCAGGTTCATCTCGAACGCGGCGAGGCGGCCGTCGCTGTAGACCACGTCCCAGACCATGGCGAGGATGTCGACACGCTCGTCGTGAGCAAAGCCGCGGCGCACGGCGTTGGCGAAGATCCAGTCGTCGAGTGCCGCGGCGAAGCGACCCTCGGCGAGCTCGACCAGGTGCTCGGCCTCGTCGGCCGGCAGGTCGAAGTGGTCGCGCAGCCGCGACACGACCGCCTCGCGCTCGCCGGCGTCGGCGTGACGGTCGGCGTGCACGGCCTCGACGAGCAAGGCCGCCACCGCCAGTTGCCGAAGCTGCGCGCGGTCGGCCGACGGCGGCGCATCCGGTTCGCGTGACAGCCGGGCGATCAGGCGTTCGAACATGTTGGCACCCGTTCGGTCGGACGGCGTCAGTGGACGAGGAACGGCGCGTGCACCGGGCGCCGGCGCGGCAGCAGCACGTCGATCATCACGGCCAGCGCCGGCAGCAGCGTGATCGCCATCACCATGTTGACCATGAACATGAACGTGAGGAGCATGCCCATGTCGGCCTGGAACTTCAGGTCCGAGAATGACCAAGTCGCCACGCCCACCGACAGCGTGATGGCCGTGAAGATCGTCGCGATGCCGGTTTCCATCAGCGCCTGCTTGAACGCGACGACGATGTTGACGCCCTGCGCCAGGTGCAGCTGCAGCCGGTTGTAGATGTAGAACGCGTAGTCGACGCCGATGCCCACGGCCAGCACCATCACCGGGAGCGTGGCGACGGTGAGCCCGATGTCGAGCTCCTTCATGAACCAGTAGCCGAGGAAGGTCGCCAGCGTCAGCGGCAGGCAGCAGGCGATCATCGCGCGCCAATCCCGGTACGTGAAGAAGACCAGCGCCAGGATCGTCGCGTAGACCCACAGCATCATCGGCAGCTCGGTGGCCTCGAGCACCTCGTTGGTCGCCGCCTGGACGCCGACGTTGCCGCTGGCCAGCCGCAGCGTCACGCCGTCCATGCGCTCGGCGTCGCGCAGCTCGCGCACGGCGGCGATCGCCTGCTTGACGGTGCTCGCCTTGTGGTCGGCCAGGTAGATGTTGACCGGGAGCACGGTGCAGCCCGGGTTGAACAGGCCGGTTCCCTCGGGGATCAGGCCGACCGAGTTGGCCAGCGAGCGCTCGTCGGCGGCGAGCGCAGTCCACTTCGGGTGGCCCTCGTTGGTGCCGGAATAGGCCTGCTTGGCGAGCTGCGCGACCGAGGCGACCGAGATCACGCCCGGCACGTTCTGCATCTGCCACGCGAACTGGTCGACGTGCGCCATGACCGCGTTGTCGTAGCAGCCGTCCTTCGGCGTTTCGAAGACCACGGTCAGAACGTCGAGGCCGAGGTCGAAGCTGCGCACGATCGACGCCGCGTCGAGGTTGTAGCGCGAGTCGGCCCGCAACTCCGGCGCGCCGGACTCGAGGTGCCCGACGTGGCGGCCCTGGCTCTGCACGACGGCGATCGCGAACAGCGCGGCGCAGACCAGCGTTCCCACGGCGGCGTTGCGGGTCTCGGCAACGCGCCCGAGCAGCGCCATCGCGCGCTCGCGGCGCTCGCGAAGCCGCGTCATCCGCGCCACGTAGCCGTCGTCGAACCGAAGGTAGGACGCGCACACCGGGAGCATCACGAGGTTGGTGACGATCTTGTACGCCACGCCGATCGAGGCGGTGATGCCGAGCTCCCGGATCATCGGAATCGGAATCAGCGTCAGCGTCGCGAAACCCACGAAGGCGGTTACGAGCGCCATCGACCCCGGGATCAGCAGGCCGGAGAACGCGCGGCGCGCGGCGGTCATGCTGTCGGCGCCCGCGCACACGCCCTTGGCGATGAAGTTGATCTGCTGCACGCCGTGCGAGACGCCGATCGCGAAGACGAGAAAGGGAACGAGTACCGCGAGCGGGTCCAGCCCGTAGCCGAGCAGCCACAGCGTGCCGAACTGCCAGACGACCGACACCAGCGACGACATCAGCGTGATCGCGGTCAGTGCTGCGGAGCGGCAGTACAGCCAGACCGACAGCGCGGTGAGGGCGAAGGCGAGCGTGAAGAACGCGAGCACGCTGCGCGCGCCGTCGGCGATGTCGCCGATCTGCTTGGCGAAGCCGATCACCTGCACCTCGAAGTCCGCGTCCTCGTGCCGGGCGCGCACCTCGGCCTCGATGCGTCGCGCGAAGTCAAGGTAGTCGAGCCGCTTGCCGGTGGCCGGGTCGCTCTCGAGCAGGTCGCCGACGACCATCGCGCCGCCGTTGTCGGTGGCGACCAGCGTTCCGATGTAGCCGCCCGCCAGCGCGTTGCCGCGGATGCGCTCGATGCGCCCGGCATCGAGCCGGTCGGGCGTGATGTCGCCGCCGATCACGTCCTCCGCCTTGAACCCCTCCTCGGTCACGCCGAGCACGCGGGTGTTGGGCGTCCACAGCGACGTGACGGTGCGCCGGTCGATGCCCGGCAGGAACATCACCGACTGCGTCACGTCGTGCAGCCGGCGCAGGCCTGCCGCGGACCAGATCTCGCCTTCGCGCGCGCGCACCACGACGATGATGCGATTGGCGCCGAAGACCTGCTCGCGGTACTGGAAGAACGTGCCGACGTACTCGTGGTCCTGCGGGAGCTGCTTGTCGAACCCGGCGTCCATGCGCAGCTGGGCGGCGAACACGCCCATCACGACGGTGAGCAGCGCGAGCGCGGCCAGCACGGCGCCGCGGTGGCCGAAGACGAGCCGTTCGATCCGGCCTACGAGTCGGGCGATCATGGACGCTGCGCCGGATCGGTGTTGCGAGGGACTGCTGACGGGGCCGAGGAGCGCTGCGGCGGGGCGCCGCACGGCGCCCCGCCGGCCTGCGCGCGGGTCAGAACGAGACCGACGTGATCACCGACAGGAAGTCGCGATCCTTCATGAGGTTGTTGCCGCCTCCGCCCGAGTAGCGCGTGTAGCCGATCCCCGCTTTCCACTTGTCGGAGCGGTTGAAGTTCAGCGACATGGTCACTGCGGTGCGCCCCTCGACGAACGGCACCGCGTTCGGCGACGTGCCGCTGAAGTCGTGCGCGACGTCGAGTTGCGGTGTCACGTTCCAGCCGGTGTCGCCGACGTTGGCGTAGGTCAGGCCGGTCGAGAAGACGAAACCGGCCGACGTCTTGTCCGGCAGCGAGTAGTCCGTCAGCAGATAGGGGATGCGCCCCGACCGGTCCAGGCTCGGGTAGTGCGCGACCGCGATCTCGCCGAGGAAGTAGCCCTCCGCGGCGCCGAGCTTGCCGATGAGACCGCCGAGATCCGCCGGCGCCAGCAGGTTGAAGCCGGTCAGGTGGGCCTGCCACTTGCGCTCCTCGACGAACCCGCGCACCGTCTTGCCGGGGAACTCGAACACCGAGTAGTTGCCGACCAGCGGGACGGTCGGATCGATGCCGACGCTGTCTTTCGGCCGGTACGACAATTCGGCGCCGACCGCCCAGCTGCCGATGCGGGTGTTCGCCGAGACGCCGAAGACGTTGCGGTCCTCGCCGTAGTCGATGAAGTGGGCGAGGCCGGCCAGGTTCGCGTTCGTGGCCGGGTCGAAGTTGAAGCTCAGGAACGGGAGCTTGTCGTGGTAGCGCAGCCAGTACAGCCCCCACTCGACTTCGGAGCCCTGGGGAAACCAGCGCGCGGCCAGGCCGAACTGCCCCGAATTCTTGGGCTCGTTGGTCGGGCGCGGCGCGACGGCGGTGCCGCCGGCGGTCAGTTCGGCGAGCGTGAAGCGCTGTCCGGTGGCCGGATTGAGCGTTCCGAGGTCGCCGATCGTGCCCGGGGGCAGCCCGAGCAAGGTCGAATTGATGAACGCGTAGTTGCCGCCCTTGCCGATCACGTCGACCGGCGAGAAGAAGGTGCCGACCGGATCGAAGGTGAACCCGTTCCAGCGGAACTGGTAGTAGCCCTCGATGCTCAACCCCTCGGCGATGCTGGCGTTCAACGAGATCATCGGCGCCGGTTTGAAGATCTCCTTCAGCTGCGTGCCGGGCACGTGGAAGTTCTGGAGATTGATCGCGTTGGTGACGTTGACGCCCCCGTAGATGAAGATGTCCTCGCCCCAGCTGATCACCTGGTTGCCCAGCTTGACCTTCGCGGGCCGGCCGGCGATCTCGAATTCCTTCGCGATCCACGCGTCGAGCCAGGTCAGCTTGTCCACGGCCGCCGATTCGGCAGCCGGATCGAGCGGAGTGCGCCGCGTCTCGTCGATCCTGAAGTCCTTGAACCAGGTGGCGCGCAGCATGCCGCTCCACTGGCTCGGGAAGTGCAGCACCAGTTCGTGCGTGCCCTTGAGCGCCGCGGAGACGGTGTCGCCCTTCTTGTAGTTCAGGTTGCCGTCGTCGGACTGCAGGTAGTTGAAGTCGGGGTTCGCGAACGCGGTGCCCGGCCCGTAGTAGGCATTCATCAGACCTTCGAGCGGGCCGACCGTCGGCACGTTGCCGCCATTGTCGTTGCTGACGATGCCCGGGTCGGTGCCCTGCATGCGCCGGATGAACCCGAACGACACAGTGGAGTCGAAGCTCCCGGAAACCGATTCGCCCTTGAACTTCAGGGCGTGCGCCTGCGGCGCGAAGGCGCCTGCGGCGATCAGGGCGAGCGCCCCGGCAACCGCCCGCGCCACCGCCGTGCTGCTCATGCTGCTCGTCATGGACCCGTTCCTCCTGGTTGTCGTTGTGGCGCCGGGCGCGGCCCGGCGCGAGTCGAGTCGAATCGCTGCCGCGGCCCGCTCAGCGTTCGCCGCGGCGGCGCAGTTCGTCGGGGCTGAACATGTTCGGGTTGATCCGGCCTTCGCGGCCGGCGAGCCAGTCGGTGGGCGGGTGCTCCTGCGTGGCGGTCTCGGCGATGTAGCGGCCGACGTTGAGGTCGTAGCCGACGAACTCCTGGCTCACGCAGGCCGGGATCTCGGTGGCGACCCAGACGCTCGCCTCCTGGACCCGCCAGATCTTGCCCTGCGCGTCGTACAGGTCGGTGAGGATCAGCGTCCAGCTGTCCTCGTCGATGTACATCACGCGGCGCGGGAAGATGTGCCGCATGCCGTCCTTCAGCGTCGCTTCGACGACCCAGACGCGGTGAAGCTCGTAGCGCATCAGGTCGCGGTTGACGTAGTCGGGCAGGTAGACGTCCTTGTACTTGCGGCTCTTGTCGATCAGCTTCCAGCTGTTGTACGGGACGTAGAGCTCCTTCTTGCCGACCAGCTTCCAGTCGTAGCGATCCATCGCGCCCGCGTACATCGGGTACTGGTCGACGGTCTCGAGGTTCTCGTAGCCGGGTACCGGGTTGTCGTAGGCGAAGGACGGTGCGCGGCGTACGCGGCGCTGCCCCGGGAAGTAGAGCCAGGCGTCCGAGCCGCGGTCCATGTACCAGTGCACCAGGATCATCTCGCCGGCGCGGGCGGCCGGCGAGACCACCTCGTTCAGGATCTTCGCCTCGGCCTTCTTGACGTCGTCGAAGGCCTTCGTCGCCGCCGCGTGCAGCGGATAGATCATCCACTGGTTCTGCGCGAGCTGCGAAAAGTCGCCGCTCTTGCTCGAGAACAGCGTCGAGTAGTGCTCGATCCGCCCCTCTCCCTGGTAGCGAAGCTTGTGGTTCCAGACCGCCTCGGCGCCGTTCTTCGGAATCGGGAACAGCACGCCGCCGCCGACCGCGTTCTCGAGCTGCCAGCCGCCCTCGGCCAGCCGCGCGACGCGGGCGTTCTGCGCGCTGCGCTGGTAGACGGCATCCGAGTAACCGCACGAGCGGCGCGTCGGATAGACGTCCATCCGGTAGCCCTTGAGCGTGCGGATCAGCGTCTGCTGCCCCTCGGAGAGCTTGTCCTTGTACTTGTCGACGTTCGAGGCGTCGATCGAGAACAGCGGCTTGTCGTCCTTGAACGGGTCGACTCGCGGGTCGCCGGGCTTCCATCCCGCCGGGGACTGCGTGATCCCGCCGGTCCAGGCCGGTATCGTGCCGTCCTTGTTTCCGGCCTTCTCGGCGCCCACCGGTGTCAGGTCCTTGCCCAGCCGGGCGGCCTCCTGCTCGCCGACCGCGGACCAGCCCGCGCCCGAAGCCACGGCGAGCGCTACCGCCGCCGACAGTCTCTTCCAGCCGCTCATGTCGTCTCCTCTGTCGTTACTTCCGGTCCGCGACGCCGACCACCAGCGATGCGGTGCAATGGAACATCGTGCTGGTGCTGCCCATGCACCAGTTGATGTCGTTGTGCAGCGTGATGCGATAGGCCGGCCGCTCGCCGAGGTTGGTGTTGCACAGGCAGCGGCCGCACGAGTTCTTTCCGCAGCAGTCGAAATAGCTGATCAGGTAGTCCTTGCCGTCGGCGGGATTGCGGCAGGTGCCGATCCACGACACCTTCGACGGTTCGGTGCCGGGGGGGCAGCTGTTGACGGTGCCGCCGCAGCACGAGCACAGGAAGCCGTCGATCGCGCAATAGCGCCAGTAGTCGCACTGCTGGTCGTCGGGCGCCTTCGATTTGCCGCCGCCACCGTGACCGGCCGCCGCGTGCGAACTGCGGTCGAACGGGAGTACCGGCAGCGCAACGGCGGCGCCGACCAGGAGCCGGCCGACACGCGCCAGCGCGCTGCGCCGCGAGGTGCGCTGTGCGGCCGCCCGCGTCGACCGCTCGAATGCATCGTCCAGCCATCTCATGCTTGCCGGCCCTCCATGTCGGGTTCCAGGTCCATCGGCTTGCCGAGGAACTCCTGCACCGACGCGACGCCGAGCTCGCGCGCAGTGAAGAGGCTCTCGAGTTGCTCGCGCGAGTTGACGAGGCCCTTTGCGCGGACGTGGCCGTCCTCGTCGAGCAGCACCGCGTAGGGCAGCTTTCCGATCCGGTAGGCCATGCCGAGATCGGGCGACAGCAGGTAGGGGAACTGCTGCAGTTCCGCGCGGATCCGGAACGCCTCGTGTTCGTCGCGATCGCCGTCGCTCGCGAAGGCGAGGTCGAGCCAGCGCTTCTCGTCGACGGCGATGCGCCTGAGGATCGGCAACAGCTTCTTGCACACCGGGCAAGTCGGCGACAGGAAGAAGAGCAGCAGGCTTTTCGTCCGCGGGCCCCCGGTGGCGAAGTGCTCGCCGTCGAGCGTGACCAGGTCGAATGCCGGTGCGGCGTCGCCGACCTTCGGCCCGCTGTCGAGCATCAGCGCGCCCATCGGCGCGATCCGCTCGTAGAGGATGCCGATCTGCCGCGCCAGCGCGAACACCGTGCCGAGCAATGCCAGCACCGCCACCCACAGAACGAGGTTCGAGACGACGAGGGCTTCGATCATGGTTGCATCCGTGACGAGGAGAGTCGTTGCGAATCGGCGAGCAGTTCGTTGGCCGCGGCGTAGAGGGTCCACAGCGCCAGCGCGGCGAACACGGCGGTGAAGGCGTCGAGCCACACCAGTTCGCGCGCCTGTTCCGGGGCGGCGGCGACCGCGCAGGCCGCCAGCAGAACGGCGTTGCGACCGACCAGCGCCCACGACAGACGCTGGCCCGTGCCCGGCGTGCCGCAGCCGCAGTCGATGTCGCGATGCCCGCGCAGAAGGTTGACCGCGACGGCGGTGCTCGCCAGCACCAGCACGGCCGCGGCGAGCGCGGCGCCGGCGGTGCGCGACGCGGGGAGCAGCAGCATCAGCCCTGCGAGTGCCTCGGCCATCGGCAGCGCGAGTGCGGCGCCCCCGGCCGCCGGCGCAGCGAGCAGCCGGTAGCGCTCGACCGCGAGGCGAAACGCGTCGAGATCGGCGAACTTGTGCCAGGCGCCCACGATGAACACCAGCGCCAGCGCGGCGGCGCTGGCGTGGCCGAGGACCGGGTCGACCGCGAAGACCGGCATCAGTGCAATTCCAGTTGCGTGGCCGATTCGGCGACGCCGTCCATGCGGTTGATCACGCGAGGCTTCGCGCCGGCATCGATCAGGACCAGGCCCATGTTCATCGCGTCGAGCGCGACCAGGCGCGGCGCGGTGCCCTGGACCGCGGTCAGCGCGATCGCGTTGTGCCCGGGGAGCCTGGCCAGGCGCTTGCGCGAGGCGACGTCGAACGCCCAGATCTCCGCAGCCGGGTTCTTGTGCGTGCCTTCGGCGCCGCCCGGGTGCATCGCGACAAAGAGCCGCCCGCTGGCGGCGTGCACCGCGAACAACTGGTAGCCGCCCGGCCGCCAGCCCTTCTTCGTGTCGGCGCCTCCGGCCAGCGCCCAGCGCGCCAGCGCCTTCGGCTTGTCCGGCGCCAGGTCGATTTCGTGGACCTGCCCTCGATACGACACGAAGAAGTGCCGGTCTCCGATCGTCTCGGAATGCACGAACACCGGATCGACGTCGGGGTCGAAGAAGGGCTCGCTGCGGCTCTGCCCCTTCAGCGTCCCCGCATCGTCGATCGTGATCGTCTCGAGCGTGCCGTCGCCGCACAGCGTGGCGAAGCGCTGCGGAGTGCTGCGCACCGGCAGCGCCAGCCAGCAGCCAGGCGTAGCGATCTCGCTCGCCAGCCGGCGCTGGCGAAGGTCGACGACGCTGACCGAACTCGACGGCGTGGCGTTCTGCACGAACAGCCAGCGGCCATCCGACGAGACGGTGA
>DAORSF010000010.1:0-13788 GCA_035443405.1 Burkholderiaceae bacterium
TGGCCGAGATCAACACGACGCCGCTGGTCGACGTCATGCTGGTGCTGCTGGTCATCTTCATCATCACCGCGCCGCTGCTGACGCACTCGATTCGCCTGGACCTGCCGAGCGCGCAGGCACCGGTGTCGGCGGAAAAGCCCGAGACGATCACCTTGTCGATCGATCCGACCGGGGCGCTGTTCTGGAACAACGAGCCGGTCGCGGGGATCGACGCGCTCGGCGAGCGCTTCCTGCAGGCGGCCGCTCGACAGCCGCAACCCGAACTGCATCTGCGCGCCGACCGCGAGACGCGTTACCAGCGGATCGCCGAGGTGATGTCCAGCGCGCAGCAGGCCGGCATCACGAAGCTCGGCTTCGTCACCGAACCGCGTGGCGACGCCGCGCGATCCGACACGGCGCCACGACCCGGCTCGGCCTCACAGCGTGAACCGCAGCGCGCCGACCAGCGCTGACGGGGCGCAGGCGCCGCCGGGTTCCCGGCCGTCCCAGGTCGCCGTCTCGGGGAAGCGTCGCGCGACGTCGGTGAGTCCGAGCAGCTGCGAGCCCAGTGTGCGGTACAGGCTGTCGTCGAAGCGCATCGGTTCGATCGGCGCAACCGGATGCCCGTTCTCGACCCACAGCGTCGCGAAGCGCGTCATGCCGGTGGCCCGACAAGCGTCGCGGTCGGAGTAGTTCAGGTACCACACATTGGAGATCGCGATGCCGGTGTCCAGCGCCCGCAGCGCGTCGGCAGCAGGCAGCCGGCCGGGAGCGACACAGGCGGCCAGCGGGCGCTCGTCGTCGTCGGCACCGTTGCACGTCGCGTCGAACTCGCGCGCGCTGCGCGGCGAGACGAGGCGTTGGGCCGGACGCCCTGCGTCGATCAGCGGCACGCGCGCGGGCCGCTCGAAGCCGTCGTCCTGGAAGCGCGGCACGCCAAGCGCGTCGGCATCTTCGGCCACCGACAGGCCCGCATCGAAGGCCTCCAGGCCGCGCTGCGCGCGCGACAGCGGCGACTGCGCACTTCGATGCGCACGCTCCGAGAACCCGCCCCAGCCAAGCAGCGCAACCAGGTCGGCCACCGCCTGCGGCGACAGCAGCACGCGGTAGTCGCCGGGAGCGAGCCGCCGCGACGGGCGCCGCAGGACGTCGGCGCGTTCGCGCGCCGCGGCAATCGCCGCGTGCAGCGACTGCGCATCCCATTGCTCGGCCGCCCAGGTGTCCTTGAGCGCGCGGC
This sequence comes from Burkholderiaceae bacterium, assembly GCA_035443405.1. GTDB lineage: Bacteria > Pseudomonadota > Gammaproteobacteria > Burkholderiales > Burkholderiaceae_E > Zeimonas. The sequence goes on from DAORSF010000010.1 coordinate 1,217, forward strand.
CGCCTTCGAGATGCAGCGAGAAGTCGAAGCTCGACGAGACCGTCTCGTGGTAGTGCCGATGTCCGAGGCTGCTTGCCAGGCCGCGCACCACCGGCCCACCGGCGTACAGGCCGACGAGGTCATCGCCGTCGGCAGCGGCGGCGATCGTGTCGATGATCGCAGCGGGATCGGCGGCCGGACCGCCGCGAACCCGCTCGCTGAACGACGGCATCGGCTGCCAGCACGCATACGGATCGGCAGGCAGGCGTGCCAGCACGGCCCGCAGTTCGGCGTGCGCCTCCGCGAGCACGGCGCCGATCGCCGCGTCCTCGCCCAGCGTGCGCACGCTGCGCGCCTGACGCTGCGCGTCGACGACGCGCAAGCTCACGACCGCGCGCTCGACGCTGCCGGCCTGCCGCACGCGTGCACCGTTCAGACGCAGGTAGTCCGCGCGCTCGCCGCGCAGGCTCGCGAACAGGATCTCGCCGGGTCCTGCCGACGACGACACGAAGGCCGACATCGCGTCGAAGCGGGCGGCGAAACGCGGGTCGCGCCGCACCGGCGCCGCCGGGTTGCCGTCGGTCACGACTCGCCCCCGAACACGTCGATCGCCCGGAACAGGCACGCCGGCGACGCGTGGCCGACCCGCGCGATCTGCCCCGGTTCGCCCTTGCCGCAGAACGGCGTGCCCAGGACCTGCATCGTCGCCGGGTCGCCAACCATCGCGAGGCTGCGCCAGAAAGTGGCAGAGCGCCCCCGGTAGTTCGGGTTGCGAACCACGGTCGTGAGTTCGCCGTCCTCGATCAGCCGGCCCCACTCGCAGCCGAACTGGAACTTGTCGCGCGCATCGTCGATCGACCAGGAAGCATTGGTCTGCATCCAGATCCCGCGTTCGACGGCAGCGACCATCGACTGCATCGTCGCGTCGCCCGGCGCGAGGTTCAGGTTTGCCATCCGGTCGATCGGCGGCCGGTGCCAGCCGCTGGCGCGCGCCGCCGCGACGCCGCCGATCGGCCAGCCCAGGGCACGTGCGCGAAGCTGCGACAGTTCGCCGCCGAGCGCGCGCTTGAGCACGCCCTTCTCGATCAGGCGGACCGGATGCGCGACGGCGCCGTCGTCGTCGACCGCGTAGCTCGCGACCTCGCCAGGCACGCCGGGTTCGAAGCTCACGTCGAGCAGCGGCGAACCGTAGCGGTAGCTGCCGAACATGTCGGGCGTGACGAAACTGGTCCCCGCGAAATTGCGCTCGTCGCCGAGGATGCGGTCGAGCTCGAGCGGATGCCCGATCGACTCGTGGATCTGCAGCATCATCTGGTCCGGCGACAGCAGCAGGTCGCGCGCGCCCGCCGGACAGTTCGGTGCGTAGAGCAACTCGAGCGCCTGCCCGGCGATGCGCGCACCGCCGCCGATCAGCCCCGAAACGCCCAATACGGCCCGCCCTCCCTGCTGGCTGAAACCGTTGTACTGCCCGCCGAGCGTGCGCGTCTGCGAACGTCCGCCATCGCAGGCCGTGACCTCGAGATTCGGCTCGACGAAGCGGAATCGCTGGTCGGCGACCAGTTCCCCGTCGATCCACAGGCCCTGCACGACTTCGGTCGCGCCCAGGACGGCCGACGAATGAACGATGCGCGGATCCAGCGCCATTGCGACGGCCTCGTCGCGCAGCAGGTCGATCAGGGCTTCGCGTGCCGGCAACGGCTCGTCGTCGGGCCCCCGGTAGCGCGCCCCGAGCTCCGGCGCGCGCCATGGAGCGCTCGCCAGCCCGAGTCCGCGACCGCGCGCCGCGAGCGCCCACGCCACGGCGCGGTCGGCCGCGTCCTGCAGGCCGCGCGCCGACAGGTCGGCGCTGGCGCAGTAGCCGAGTTCGCCGTCGAGCCAGACGGTGACCATGGCGCCGCGGTCGACCGACGAAAGCGGCGGCCGGAGCACGCCACGAACGACGGCGAGCGTCTCGCTCCGCGCTTCGACCACGCGCAGCGACACGCGCGCGCCCCGCTGCGCGACGACCGGGAAAGCCGGAACGGTCAGCGCGGCGGCAGATCCGTCGATGCTGCGCGCCTCAGCGGCCGAGCCACTGAAGCAGCGGCTCCCAGGTCGCGCGGTCCTTGTCGACGCGCTGCGACGGAACGTCGAACACCGTCAGCCCGTGCGCGGCAAGATGGACGTAGTTCTGCGTGTCGCGAACGTAGCCGGCGACCGGCAGGCCGATGCCGCCGACGAATCGCGCCAGTTCCTCGGCCGCGCGCGTTCGCGTGTCCACCCGCATGCCGACGATGCCGACGGTCTCCCGGAACTCGCGGGCACTCGCGAACAGCGCCCTGAGTTGCTCGAGGAAGCGCTGCGTCGCCATCACGTCGAACATCGACGGCTGCAGCGGCACGACGATCCGGTCGGACACGCGCACGACGTCGGCCAGTCGCTTGCCGCCGATCTGCGCGGGCGTGTCGAGCACCACGTGGGTGACCCCGCGGGGCGGACGCGCGATCTCGCCGTTCATCGTCCAGGTCTCGATGGGCTTGACGCCCGCCGGCCGCAGGTCCAGCCAGTTCCTGGCCGATTGCTGCTGGTCGAAGTCGCCGAGCATCGTCCGCTTGCCGGTGGAGGCGTAGTACCCGGCGAGGTTGGTCGCAAGTGTCGACTTGCCCACACCTCCCTTCGGATTCACGACGGCTACGACGGGCATGCGGCAACTCCCTGGCTGCGTTGTTCGGATCGACTTTTCCCGGCCCGATGTTAGCAAAACATCGTGCATCACGGTTGCATTCACCGCACAGCGCGGCGGACCTCGTCGATTTCCACGCACAGCCTGTCGAGCGCGTCGAGCACGCGCGGCCCCGGACGTTCCATCGTCGATGCGTCGAAAGCCGCGAAACGCGCCGCGCCGCGCGGCGCAAGCAGGCCGCGCTCGCGCCAGACGCGCTCCGAGCGCGTGCCGTCGGTGGCGAGGATCAGCTCGGGCCGCGCCGCGATCACCGCCTCCGCGTCGAGTCGCGGCGCGGCCACCGCCGAGCCGGCCAGCACGTTGCTGCCGCCGCAACTTCGCACCGCGTCGCCGATGACGTCGCGATCGGCGACGCCGATCAGCGGCGACGACCAGACCTGCACGAACACGCGCACCGGCCGCCGGTTCGCGTAACGCTGCCGTACCGCGGCGACGCGCGCGCGAAACGCGTGCGACGCGGCGAGGCCGACGGAAGCGTCGGACGACATCCTCGCGAAGCGCTCGATGCTGTCGGCGACGTCGTCGAGCGTGCGTGGCTCCGAAACGAACACCGCCAGTCCGAGCGCGTCCAGCCGCTCGAGCAGCGCCCGGTCCGCGCCGGGCCCCCAGATGACGACCAGGTCCGGGGCGAGCGCCAGCAGTTCCTCGACGTCGGGCCGCGGATGCGATGCGACGCGCGGCAACGCGCGCGCCGCCTCCGGGAAGTCGCTGTCCCGATCGACGGCCACGACGCGCGCGCCGAGACCGCTCGCGAACAGCAGTTCGGTCGCGTGCGGCGCCAGCGACACGATCCGTGCAGGCGCGCGCGGCAACGCCAGGCGGCGCCCCCGGTCGTCCTGCGCGAGCCGGGTGGCCTGCGTCCGTGCAGCCGCGGCGTCGATCGGCTGCGCTGCCGCCGCGGGCACGGTCGCGACCAGCGTGGCGAGCAGCCACGCGATCGCCGGCAGGCGCGCCGGTTGCATCAAGGCGCCGTGTAGCGCACGCCGACGAACAACGAGCGCGGCGGCGACCGATAGCCGGCGGCGGTTTCGTAGTCGCGATCTGCGAGGTTTCCGGCGCGCGCGAACAGCGCCCAACCGCGATCGATCTGGTACGAGGCCCATGCGTCCACGAAAGCATAACCTCCCATCCGCTGCCCCTGCGTGTCGAAGCGGCGCGCCTGCGCAATCGCCTCGGCGCCGATCCGCCATCGACCGTGCCTGCGCTCGAGGCCGAGCACGCCGTAGCCGGGCGCGCGACGTACCAGTTCCGCCTCGGTGCGCACCCCGGTGATCGGGTCGACCGACTCGCCCTCGGTGTCCTGCAGCGTCGCGGAACCGCGCAGCGTCCACGCGCCCACCGCGCGGTGCGCATCGAAGGTGATGCCGCGCACGCGCGCCCGCGCGAGGTTCTGCGCGGTGAAGCTCGAGTCGAGCTCGATCGCCTCGTCGATGCGGCTGCTGAACGCCGTCGCGCGGAACAGGTCGGCACCGGTGCGGTGCTCGACGGCGAACTCGAAGCCGCGCGACTTCTCGGGCTGCAGCGTCGGGTTCGGCGAGAACGGGTTGTACAGGTCGTCGAAGGTCGGCGCGCGAAACGCGGTGCCATAGCTCGCGCGCAGCAGCCACTGCGGCGCGAGGCGCCAGCCCCAGGCCAGCGCACCGGTCGTCTCGGACCCGACCGACTCGATGCTGTCCCGGCGCAGCGTCGCGCGCAGCGTGTGCTCGCCCCAACTGCGCTCGTAACCCCCGAACGCCGAGTCGGTGTCGCGGCTGTCGCGCGCGTAGACGAAGCCGCCTCCGCGGGTCAGGCCCTCGCCATCGATGCGCTGTCCGAGCGATTCGACTCCGAACAGCAGCCGTCCGCCCCACGCGTCGACGGTGTTCTGCCACGCGATCGTTCGCGAGTCGGTGCGCGGCGCGAAGGTGAAACCCTCGTAGCTGTAGTCGATCGCGCTGTTGCCCACGCGCAGCTCGGTCTGCCACGCACCGGTCGGGCGCCCGCGCACGAAACCGGACACGACCGTGGACCGGTAGTCCTTTCGCGCGGTGTCCGGCGTCGAGAACGCGTCGTCGTATTCGACGCGGCCGTCGTTCAACAGCAGGCTCGCGCCGACCTCCCACTGCGCCGCGAGCCGGTGCGACAGCGACGCAGTCAGCGAGCTCTGCCGGTTGCCGTCGCGATCGGCCTGGTAGTCCGGGCTGCCGGGCAGCGTGGCCTCGAATCCGTCGGTGCGCTCGTGCGCGAACGACAACGCGACGCGTGTGCCGCTGCGCGCGCTGCGAAAGCCCGCCTGCAGCTGGCGGGTGCCGTGCGTGCCAAAGCCGGCCGATGCGAACGGCCACCATCCGTCGGCATCGGCCTGGCGCGTGAAGAGCTGGACGACCCCGCCGATCGCGCCCGATCCGTACAGCGCGGACGCCGGGCCGCGCACCACCTCGATCCGGTCGATCGCCGACAACGGCAGGTGCTCGGGAAGTCCGCCGCCACTCAGCGGGCTCTCGACGCGCACGCCGTCGACGAGGATGATCGATTGCGAATTGCGCGTGGCTCGCACGAACAGCCCCGACACCGAGCCTGCACCGCCGGTCTGCGAAACCTCGATGCCGCCTGCGCTGCGCAGCAACTCGGGCAGCGTCGCGGTGCCGGCATCGCGAATGGCAGCCGCGTCGATCACGGTGACGTCCGCCAGCGCACCTTCGATCGGAATCTCGGAGCGCGTGGCGGTGACGACCACGGGACTCATCGACTGCGCGGATGCGCAGACCGGATGCAGACCGGAAAGCAGCGTGCTCACGCACGACACTGCGAAGGCGCACGGACGCGCCAGGGCGAACGCGCGCGCGCGCGCTGCCACGGGGGGTGTGGAAGATCGGGACATGGGAACTCCTGTGCGCCTGGCCCACCGCAAGGCGCTGGTTCTTCGAATGATCGACAGCACGAAGCCGCGATCGGCCCTTCCGGCCGGTATCCGGGCTTGCAGCGTTGCGGGTCGCGTCAGGCGCGGCCCGATCGGAAGCGCACTGCCTTCCCGGACCGCCGACCGCGCGAAGCGGCGGCCGGTCCAGTGGCGAGGGGTGCGCGACTGTCCGCGCGAACGCGGACACCGCTGCTTACCGTTGCGGGGGCAGCACAGGTTGGCCGCGGACCTCGGACCGCGGCTCCCTGTTTCCCGTTTAACCGCGCGTCGGGAGGGACCGCGCGGCACCGGAAGCGAAGCGGATTATAGGACGGCGGCGCGTGCGTGCGCGCGGGCGTCTCGGCGAGCGACTTGATCCAGGTTCAGCGATCGCCAGGGCGCGCGACCGGCGCCGGCACCAGCGGCGCCAGCGCGTCCATGACGAGTCCGACGGTCAGCAGTTCGGGAAGGACCTGGGGTTGCGGCTCGCCGGGGCGGTACATCAGGTACAGCGGCACGCCGTTGCGCCCGAAACGTGCCAGCTCGGCGGTGATCGCCGGATCGCGATTGGTCCAGTCGCCCCTCAGGCGCAGGACGCCTCGCTGCGCCATTGCCGACACGACCGCGTCGCGCTCGAGCACCAGCCGCTTGTTGGCCTGGCAGCTGACGCACCAGGCGGCAGTGAAGTCGACGAACACCCCCCGGCCTCGCGCCAGCGCGTCGTCGACCCGCTCGCGCGACCACGGCTGCCAGGCGATCGATTCCGCACCGGCCTGCATCGGCGTTGCGGCGCCGCTGCCGACGTCGCGCGGCCACGCGGTCCACAGCCCCAGCGCAAGCGCCGCGACCGCCAGCGCCGCGGCGACGCCGCGCCGCCCGCCGCTGCCCTGCTGCACGAAGCGACCGGTCAGCCAGAGCCCGAGCGCGAGCAGCACCGCACCGATCGCAAGCGCCAACACCGCGTCGATGCCGGCTTGCTGCCCCAGCACCCACGCCAGCCACGCCGCGGTCGCGTACATCGGGAACGCGAGCACCTGGCGAAACGTCTCCATCCACCGCCCCGGCCGCGGCAGCCAGCGCAACCAGGCCGGGAACAGGCCGAGCAGCACGTACGGCGCCGCCATGCCGACCCCGATCGCAGTGAACACGACCAGCGCCTCGAGCGTCGAACTGCCCAGCGTGTAGCCGAGAGCAGAGCCCATGAACGGCGCGGTGCACGGCGTCGCCACGAGCACCGCCAGCACCCCGGAGCCGAACGAACCGGCGAGCGGATGCGCGGACGCCGCGGCGCCGCGATCGAACCGGCCGAGCCGGGTCGCCGAGACGCCGATCTCGTAGACGCCCGAGAAGTTGAGCGCGATCGCGACGAACAGCAACGCCATCGCCGCGACGAACAGCGGCGACTGCAGCTGGAAGCCCCAGCCTGCGGCCTCGCCAGCGGCGCGCAGCGCGAGCAGTACGCCTGCGAGCGCCCAGAAGGACACCACGACGCCAGCGGCGAAGACCAGCGCACCGACGCGCGAGCCGGCGCTGCCCTCGCTGCCATGGCGCGCGAAGCCGAGCACCTTCAGCCCGATTACCGGGAACACGCACGGCATCAGGTTCAGGATCAGTCCCCCGACGGCGCCGAACAACGCGGCCATCCAGAGACTGCCGGGCAGGCCGGTGGCGGGCGCCGCGAGTGCCGCCGACTCCGGCGCGACGCTGCCCGAGCGCAGCCCCGGCAGGTCGAGTCCGCGCCGCGCCGGCTCGGCGGGCGCCTGCGGCGCACCGGCGACTCGAGACAGTTCGGAACCGGCGGCGAACGCAGCCGGTGCGATCGATACCGCGAGCTCGCGTGCCTTCCCGTCGATGACGACGATGCCTTCAGCGGCCGACTTCACTGCCTCCGTGCCCTCGCGCACCCTGCGCGCGCCGTCTTCGGTCAGCCGGACGTCCAGGCGCGCACCGACGCCATCGCCGTCGCTGGCATACAGCACCTGCGCCTCGGCATTTCGCAGCCAGCCTTCGCGGTACGGAAAGAACTCGACGGCGGCGGGACGCCCGGGCAGGCCGATCGACAGCGTCTCGCCGTCGGCGAAGACGCGAGCGGCGATCGCCTGCCGCGGCATGCGCCGCTCGGCCTCGTCGAACAGCGCGGCGAAGCGCGATCGGGCCACGACGCCCGCGCGCTGCACCGGCAGCTCGAGCGCGACGTCGGCTTCGCCCGGGATGCAGACTTCGCGGCACATCAGCCACGACGCACGGGCGGCGAAGCGCACCCGCTCGCCCTCGATCGCGGGTGGCACTCGCAAGGGCACGGGCAGCACGACCTCGTCCTCGTAGCCGTAGTTGGCCAACGGCGGGATGAACAGGCGCCGCGGCGCGGGCCACTCGATCGCACCGGCGTCGAACCCGGCGGGCAGCCGGAACGCGAGCTGCGTCGCCAGTCCCGAGTCGCCGGGGTTGCGCCAGTAGGTGTGCCAGTGCGGGTCGTGCCGGATGCGCAGACCGAGCCGCACCGGCTGCCCCGGCGCGAGCGCCGCGTTCTCGGCGACCAGCTCGACCTCGACCGCCTCGACGCGGGTCGGACCGGTGCGGGCGTCCGCGGCGGGGACGCCGGCGCCCCCGCCTGCACCCGCCTGCGCCGGCTGCGGCGCTCCCGCGCCGGCCAGCGCCAACGCAGCCAGGCACGTGGCAGCCAGCGAGCGGCGAAGCATCGAACGCAGTCTCATCGGTGTATCCGGATCCGGTCCCGGCATGCTACCGGAAGCCGGGCGCCCCCTCCGCGAACACCCCGGGGTGGCGTCTTCATATACCATCTCGCCATGGACCAGGAAGTGGATCAGCTGGGCGAGCGGGTCGAGCGCATGCTGGAGCTCGTTCGGCGGCTGGCCGACGAGAACGCGAACCTGCGCGACCAGCTCGAGGCGAGCCGGAGCGCGAACCAGCAACTGCAGCAGCGCATCGCCGAGGCCCGTGCCCGCGTCGAGTCCGCGCTGGCGCGACTTCCGCTGCCGGCCGACAGCGCCGAATAGCGCCGACCCCGACGGACCCGACCATGGAACAGATCGACGTCAAGATCCTCGACCGCGACTACCGGCTGGCGGTCAGCGGCGAGACCAAGCCGCAGCTCCTCGAAGCGGTGCAGATGGTCGACGAGAAGATGCGCGCGATTCGCGAGGCCGGCCGCATCTCGGGCATCGACCGCATCGCGGTGATGGCGGCGCTGCAACTCGCGCACGAACTGCTCGGCGCGCAGAGCCCGGTGGACGGCACGCCCAAGGCGGAGATCCTCGGCAAGATCCGCAAGATGCGCGACGACCTCAGCGCCGAACTCGAACGCCAGGAAAGCCTCTTCTGACGCTCGCTCGCGTCAGGCCGCAGCGGGCCGGAGTGCGGCGCACGGGCCGGGCGGCACGCGCGGGGCAGCGGCGGCAGACGGTGACGCGTACGCACTGGGACTCTGACCGCGGCGGTCGGTGCTGCGCACCGACTTCCCTCCGCTGCTCGCCCCGGGGTCGCGCGGCGAAACTCGCTTCGCTCGCTTCGCGAGCTGCGCTCGAGCAATCGCCGCGAGTCAGATCAACGAAGCGCGCTTCGCGCGCCGACCCCGAGGCTGCGCTGCTCGGCGCCGCAGACATCGTCCCAGTGCGTGCGGCGTCACCGCCTGCCGCCGCTGCCCCGCGCGTGCCGCCCGGCCCGTGCGCCGCACTCCGGCCCGCTGCGGCCTGACGCTAGAGCGACGTCGCTGCGTTCGAACGCAAAATGCACCTGTTGCCCGCGAGCGCCGCGACGCCGCCCGCAAGGGCGCGGGCACAGGGACGGCCGAAGGGGGCGCGCAAGGGGCGGACTGCCCGCCGCCGGCGCGCCTGTGCGCAGCCGAGAAGCGCAGGCGTGCCGGCCCGCGCGCGAAGCGCGCTTCGTACTTCTGACTCGCGGCGACTGTCCGAGCGGAGCGCGCATGGCGCGCGCAGCGAGTTTCGCCGCGGGGCCGGTGTGCCGAGCATCGCAGGGCACCCCCGCGCAGCGGGGGCAAGCGCCGGCGCACCGGCGGCGGGCAGTCCGCCCCTTGCGCGCCCCCTTCGGCCGCCCCTGTGCCCGCGCCTTTGCCGCGCGGTCGTGCGACGTTCCGGGTTAGAATGGCAGCGACCCTGCAGTGTTCGACAAGGTCATACATTCCTTGAACCAATGCATTGCATCCCGGTCGCGGCTTCCTGCGCACTGCTGTTGTGATCGTCCCCAGTCGGACGAACCTGATGTGGTGCCTGCTGCGGCCAAACTGAACTGAACGGTTCAGGATGCCGGCCTGCCGGCACAGGCGGGGTCCCCTCTTCCGTCGCGACGATGCCCGCCAAGTCCTTCTGGCTGATGAAGTCCGAGCCCGACGAGTGCTCGATCGACGACGTGCTCGCGATGCCTCGGCACACGGTGCCGTGGTTCGGCGTACGCAACTACCAGGCGCGCAACTACATGCGCGACGCGATGCGCGTCGGCGACGGCGTGCTTTTCTACCACTCGGGCTGCGCCGAACCCGGCATCGCCGGCATCGGCGACGTCGCGTCGGCGGCCTATCCGGACGACACGCAGTTCGACGCGGCGTCGCCCTACTTCGACCCCAGGAGCACGCGCGACGCGCCGCGCTGGCTGCTGGTCGACGTGCGCGTGACGCGCAAGACGCGCTACCTGCCACTGGCCGAATTGCGCCGCCACGAGGCGCTCGCCGACATGGTCGTCTTGCGCAAGGGCAATCGCCTGTCGATCACGCCGGTGACGCCGGCCGAATGGCGCCACCTCGACGCCCTGCTGCGCTGACCGACCGGCCGAAGGACGCGATCTCCCGGGTGGTAGCATCGTCGGCTTCGCGCGAGCCGCGCTCGACGGCGCTGCGCCCTCGCGCACGCGCACCGAACCCCACATGGACCCGACCCTGATCGCCTGGTTTCTCGTTCTCGGCGCCGCCACCGGCTTCGCCGCGGGCCTGCTGGGCATCGGCGGCGGCATGGTGATGGTGCCGTTCATCACCATGCTGCTCACCGCGAAGGGATTCCCGGCGGAACACATCGTCAAGGTCGCCATCGCAACCTCGCTGACCACGATCCTCTTCACGTCGGTTTCGAGCGTGCGCGCGCACGCGCGGCACGGCGCGGTGCGTTGGGACATCGCGAGGACGCTCGCACCGGGGATCATGGTCGGTTCGGTGGCCGGCGCGCAGGTCGCAGCGGCCCTTCGCGGCAGCGTGCTCGCGATCGGGTTCGGCGTGTTCGTCGCGCTGATGGCCACGCAGATGCTCTTCAAGCGGGCGAGCGTCGCGGATCGCACGTTGCCGGGCAGCGCCGCCCGCTTCGGCATGGGCGGCGTGATCGGATTCATGTCGGCGATCGTCGGTGCCGGCGGCGCGTTCATCACCGTGCCGTTCCTGACGCGCGCCAACGTGAAGATCCACCAGGCGGTCGCGACCAGCGCGGCGTGCGGCTTTCCGATCGCGCTCGCCGGAACGCTCGGCTACGTCTACGCCGGCTGGGGGCTCGAGCTGCCGGCCGGAACCACCGGCTACATCTACGTGCCGGCGCTGGCGTCGATCGTCGCCACCAGCGTGCTGACCGCGCCGCTCGGCGCGAGGGTCGCGCACGCGATGGACGTCGGCCGGCTCAGGACGCTGTTCGCGCTGCTGCTCTACGCACTTGCGGCGTACATGCTCTGGAAGGGGTTGTACGGGCACTGAGCAACCACCGAGTACCCGCCACCGAGCGGTCACCGAGCGCCGTAGCGCTCGCGGAGCACGTTCTTCTGCACCTTGCCCATCGCGTTGCGCGGCAACTCGTCGACGACGTGGACGCGCTTGGGCACCTTGAACGCCGCAATCCGGGCCTTCAGCGCCACGACGATCGCATCCTCGTCGAGCTTGGCGCCGGGCTTGCGGACAACGACTGCGGTGACCGCCTCGCCGAAATCGCGGTGCGGCACGCCGATCACCGCCGACTCGGCCACGCCGTCCATCTCGTCGAGATAAGACTCGATCTCCTTCGGGTAGACGTTGTAGCCGCCGGTGATGATCAGGTCCTTGCTGCGGCCGACGATCGACAGGTAGCCATTCGCGTCCCACTTGCCCATGTCGCCAGTGCGAAAGAATCCGTCCGCGGTGAACTCCTCCCTGGTCTTTCCGGGCATGCGCCAGTAGCCGGAGAAGACATTCGGACCGCGCACCTGGATCGCGCCGATCTCGCCCGTGCCGCAAGGCCGGCCCTGCTCGTCGACGACACGCACTTCGACGCCCGGCAGCGGCAGGCCGACGGTGCCGGCCGCGCGGTTGCCATCGTACGGGTTCGACGTCAGCATCGCGGTCTCGCTCATGCCGTAGCGTTCGAGGATGCGCTGGCCGGTTCGCATCTCGAACTGACGGAACGTGTCGGGGAGCAGCGGTGCCGAGCCCGACACGAACAGCCGCATGCTCCGGCAGGCCTTCGCATCGAAGCCGGGTTCGTCGAGCAGCCGCACGTACATCGTCGGCACGCCCATGAACACGGTGGCCTGTGGCAGCAGGCGAATCGCTTCCTTCGCGTCGAAGCGCGCGCGCCAGATCATGCTGCTGCCCGACAGCAACGCGCCGTGGATCGCCACGAAGAGCCCGTGCACGTGGAAGATCGGCAACATGTGAAGCAGCACGTCGCCGGCGCGCCAGCGCCAGTAGTAGTGCAACGTGAGCGCGTTGCTGCCGATGTTGGCGTGCGACAGCATCGCTCCCTTGCTGCGGCCGGTGGTGCCCGACGTGTAGACGATGCAGGCGAGGTCTTCGGCGCGACTTCGCACCGTCGCGAAACGGTCCGATTCACGCCCGGCGGCCTCGAGCAGCGTGCCGGTGCGGTCGTCGCCGAGCGTGAACAGGTGCGGCACGCGGTGGCGCTGCGCGATCGGCTCGATCCATCCGCGGTTCGCGGGGCTGCACACCACGACCGACGGCTCGGCGTCGCCGACGAAGTAGTCGATCTCGGTCGCCTGGTAGGCGGTGTTCAG
>DAORSF010000010.1:13888-15451 GCA_035443405.1 Burkholderiaceae bacterium
TTCCTGCATGGTCTGGCCTCGCGCCGGCGGCGCGGCGAGTCAGAGCAGCGACAGCACTGCCCGCGACGCGCTCACCTGGTCGTTGACGAACTTCTCGTGGTTGCCTTCGATTTCGTCGAGATCGTAAAGGTAATTGACCATCAATCCGTGCGACTGGCGCATACCGTTGCGCGACAGGTCGCCCGACGGATTGATGCGCTCGAGCCGTGCGCCGTTGTTCAGGTGAAAGCGCGCGACCGGATCCGACGGCCGCTGCTCGTTCGGCGACGTGCCGGTCAGGTAGACCGCGCACAGGCGCTGCAGCATGACCTGGTCGGGGTCCGGGCCGGCCGCCGGGTCGCGCGTGGCCGCCGCCCTGGCGAGCGCGCCCAGGTCGTTGCCGTGGCGTTCGCGCAGCGCAGCAAGTCCCGTGTCGAGAGCGCGCCGCGTCGCCGGCTTGAGCCGCGGTGAGTCGACCGATTCGAGCTTCACCAGCCAGCCGGCAAAACCCGGGATCGGCGACAGCGTGCAGAACGACTTCAGTTTCGGGAACGACTGCTGCAGCTGCTCGGCCACCCGCTTGATCAGGAAGTTGCCGAGGTTCACGCCGCGCAGCCCCGGCTGGCAGTTCGAGATCGAATAGAACGCCGCCACCTTGAAGCGGTCAGGGCGGGTCTCGGGCTCGGATTTCCGGTCGAGCAGCGGCGCGATCGCGTCGGGCATCGATTCGACCAGCGCCACCTCGACGAAGATCAGCGGTTCGTCGGCCAGCATCGGATGGAAGAACGCGAAACACCGGCGGTCCGGTTCGAGACGCCGGCGCAGGTCGGCCCAGCCGTCGATCGCGTGCACCGCCTCGTGCTGGATCAGCTTCTCGAGCAGCTTCGCCGGCGAGTTCCAGTCGACCTGGACCAGCCTCAGGAAGCCGGGGTTGAACCACGACGAGAGCAGGTGCTGGAAGTCGGCGTCGACCGCCTTCAGCGTCGGATCGTGGCGAAGGCGATCGAGCAGCTTCGCCCGCATCGCGACCAGCGTCGACGTCGCGTTCGGCGCGCGGTTCAGGCGCCTGAGCAGCTCCTGCCGCGGCGCCTCGGCCGCCTTCCACAGATGGATCAGGTTGTCGGGCGAGCGCGATACCGCGTAACTCTCGGCCAGCCTCAGCACCTCGCCCGGATCGGGGTCGAACTCGGTGGCGAGCACCTCGAAGAAGCGCGCCACGCCATCGGCCGACAGGCGCTCGTAGCGCTCGATCGCGCGCGCCGCGATCACCAGGCTGTTGGATTCGCCGCGCGCGGTCAGCAATTGCCGGCAGTCGTCGAGCAGACCGCGCAGGTCGTTGCGTTCGCGGGCATCCCGACGCACCAGTCGCAGACGCTCGAACACCGGGTCGCTCCTAGGTCGGAGTCGAATCGGGCCCGCGCCGCCCGCGCTGCGCCCACGCGAACAGCGCGACGCCAGCCGCGAGCATCGGCAGGCACAGCCACTGGCCCATCGTGAGCCCCAGCGCCTGCAGGCCGAGGAACGAGTCGGGCTCGCGCGCGAACTCGGCCACGAAGCGCAGCGCGGCGTAGCCGATCAGGAACA
>DAORSF010000011.1:0-15267 GCA_035443405.1 Burkholderiaceae bacterium
GGAGGCCGGCTTCAGGAAGGTCTACAACGTGCTGCACGGCTTCGAGGGCGACCTCAACCCCGAACGCCAGCGTGGCAAGCTCAACGGCTGGCGCTACGAGGGACTGCCCTGGGAGCAGTTCTGACCTAGTGCATCACCAGCGGCTGGTGCATCAGCCCTTCGAAGCGACGCAGGAAGTCGTCGACCTCCTCTTCGGACGGCTCGGACTGGATCAGCTCCTTCACGCCGCTGCGGAAGTGGTTCGCGAGGTCGCCGCCGATGTAGATCTCGCGACGGCTCAGCTTGTCCATGATCTCGAACCCGCCGACAAGGCCTTCGGGGTCCTTGAACTCGACGACGCAGAAGCTCGGGCTGTTGTAGATCATGTCCATGCGGGCACCTCTCCAGTGCTTCCCAGTTTGTGCCGGGCCGCATCGGTTTCAAGCCGACCCTGCCAGCACGCCAAACTTGCCGACGAGCGGCCGCACCGTGTCTCTTTCACGCTTCGCAAGGCTTGTCGGTTGACCGCTCGACCCGACCGCAGCATCCGGCGTTCCCGGGTGCGCGACGCGCCTCCGTCATCTCACGCCGTCGCGGCCCGGGCTGCCGTGCGTTGCGTCACCGGTCGGCGCGATTCGTGCGTCGGCCAGCGCGGCGCCGATCGATGCGACGCTCATGGGCGCTTGCGCCGGCGGGTCGAGCACCAGCTGGAGCCGGTTCTCGAGTCGGTAAGTGCACGCTTCCCATGATGCGCCAGCGTCGTCGAGGCGCCACAGGTACCAGTCGCGCTCGGTCCGGAAGGCGCCGACGCCGCGCGACAGCGGCAGCCGGCCGGGCCACGGCGCGACCAGCGCCTGCAGGCGCCGGCGGTCGAAGACCACGTCGGCCGGGCAGCGCCAGTCGATCGCCGCGGCGGGCGATGATTTCCGGTCTGCCCCGGCGCCTCCACTCGCGCCTGGTGGCCCGGCGCCGGGACGCCACGGGGCCAGTCCGACGTCGGTGAGGTCGTCGGTGACGTCGCCGGTGACGTCGACAACGCGGCCGAACGGCGGCGCCTCGGCCAGCCTGCGCAGCAGCGCCGCGCGGCGCTCGTCGGCAAGCCGTCCGGCGCGATTGAGCACGACGCGGCCGGCGACCTCGACCTGCGCCCTGGCCAGCGGGTGCATCGGTTCGGTCTCGAACGGGCCCGGGCGGGCCGCGTCGACCACGGTGACGATGCCGTCGACCTGCAGCAGCGCGTCGAGCGGCGGACTGCGAAGCAGGTCGACCAGCGCCGCCGGGTGCGCGGCGCCGTCGAGCTCGAAGACGAGGCGGCTCCAGGGGCCGGCACGCAGCAGTTCGATGATCGCAGAGCGAGCGCTCGCTTGCGCCGTACAGCAGGCGCAGCCGCCGACGATCCGGTACAGGCCGCTGGCCACACGGCGCCCGGCGGGTGCGCCCGCGGGTGCGCCAGGTACCGGCGGCGGGCGGTGCGAAGCCGGCGCGAGGACGGCATCGCCGGCCGGCTCGATGGCCGACGCGTTGGCCAGCAGCGCCCAGCGCTCGCCGGCAGGGTGCATGCGCAGCCAGTGCCCGATCAGAGTGCTCTTGCCGGACCCGGGGAAACCCACGACAACGGTGACGGGCAGGCGCGGCGCCGGCTCGCCCATGTCAGCGGCGCCAGAACGCCGGCATCAGCACGACGAAGAAGGTCAGCAGCTCGAGCCGCCCGGCGACCATCGCGATCGCCAGCAGCCAGGTCTGGAAGTCCGACAGCGGCGCGTAGTTGCCGGTCGGCCCGAAGTCGCCGAGCGCGGGCCCGAGGTTGTTGACGGCGGCGACCACCACCGAGAACGCCGACATGAAGTCCAGCCCCGTCGCGAGCATGACGAAGGTCAGCACGATGTGCGTCGCGCCCCACAGCAGCATGTAGCCGAGCACCGCGAAGATCGTGCGGTTCTCGATGATGTGGCCGTTGATGGTCAGCGGCGCGATCGCGCGCGGGTGGACCAGCCGGTTCAGCTCGCGCCGGGTCTGCTTGACCAGCACCAGCGTGCGCACCATCTTGATGCCGCCGCCGGTCGAGCCGGCCGACGAGCCGACGCAGGCGAGGAACAGCATCCACAACGGCGCGAACACAGGCCAGGACGCGTAGTCCTGGCTCATGTAGCCGGTCGACGTGCTGAGCGAGATCGTGTTGAAGGCGGCGTGGCGCAGCGACTCGCCGAAGCTCGGGTACTGCCCCGTCATGTACAGGTAGGCCGCGAGCGCGAACGCGCTGGCGAGGATCAGCCCCAGCACCGAGCGGGTCTCGATGTCGTGCAGGTACACGCGCAGCGAGCGCTCGCGCAGCGCGAGGAAGTGCGTCGAGAAGTTGAGCACGGCCACCAGCATGAAGCCCGACAGCACCGCCTCGACCGCCTGCGACTGGAAGTCCTGGATGTTCGCGTCGCGGGTCGAAAAGCCGCCCAGCGCCAGCGCCGAGAACGCGTGGCAGACCGCCTCGAACCAGTCGAGCCCGGCCCAGCGCAGCGCGAGGATGCAGGCGACGGTGAGCCCGATGTAGATCAGCCACAGCGCCTTGGCGGTCTGCGTGATGCGCGGCGTGAGCTTGCGCTCCTTCATCGGCCCCGGCATCTCGGCCTTGAAGAGCTGCATGCCGCCGACGCCGAGCATCGGCAGGATCGCCACCGCCATCACGATGATGCCCATGCCACCGTACCACTGCAGCGCGTGGCGCCAGACGTTGACCGATTGCGGCAGCTGCTCGATGCCGGTGATCACGGTCGCGCCGGTGGTGGTCAGGCCGGCGATCGCCTCGAAGCAGGCGTCGGTGAACGACAGCTCGGGCAGCTCGAGGATGAACGGCAGCGCGCCGGCCAGCGACATCAGCAGCCAGCCGATCACGACCAGCAAGGCGCCGTCGCGCGGCTCGAGCTCGCGCCGGTAGCGGCGCGTCGCGGCCCACACCACGGCGCCGACGAACAGGCAGCTGGCGCCCGAGACGAGGAAGCTCGCGTGGCTGCCGTCCCCGACCGCCACCGACCAGGCCAGCGGCAGCGCGAAGGTCGCGGCGAACACCATCAGCATCCCGCCCAGCACGTGGGCGATGACCAGCAGACGGTTCAATCGATCGTCCGGTCGGGAGCGGTCAGCCCTGGTCCCAGCGCTCGGGCAGCGGCTCGATGAAGCCCATCTTGCGCAGCATGTCGAGGCCGTCGTCGAGGCCGCGATAGCTGTGGATCGCGGCGCGCAGCTCGCCGACGCTGCGGCGCCCGTCGACCAGCGCGAGCAGCGTGCGCAGCCGCCGCGGGATCGACGTGTCGGTGCGGCGGGACTCGTCGCGGCCCAGGCGGGTCTTGATGAAGACCACGTCCTCGCGCAGGACGGCGGGGTCTCCGCCCATTGCGAGCCGGCGAACGATCGAGTGAATCGACGACATGGACGGCATGGTACGCCGGTCAGGAGCCTTCCTGTGCGGGAAAATGCCGCACGAGCCAGCGTGCGGTGCGCAGCAGCCGGGCGTCGTCGCCGCGCGCCGCCACCAGCTGAACGCCGATCGGCAGGCCGTCGGCACCCTGCAGCAGCGGCAGGCTGATCGCCGGCATCCCGCAGAAGGTCCACAGCGTGCACATCAGCGGATCGCCGGTGCCGCTGGCGGCCGGCGGCGCGGTGCCGAGCGTGGCCGGGGCCACGATCGCGTCGACGCGCTCGAACAACGGCGCGAACGCCGCGTTCAGCGGCCCCGCCTGCGCCACCGCCTTGCGGTACTCGACCGCGGTGACCCGGCGGCCGCGTTCGATCTGGCCGGCCAGCGAGTCGGACAGCTGCGCGCGCCCGCGCTCGTACTCGGCTTCGAAGGACGCGGCGATGTCGGCTTCCATCACGGTCCGATGCCACGCGATCGCCTGCCCGGCGCCTGCAGGCAGCGCCACGTCGCAGCGGTGTTCGCCGAGCCGTTCGAGCAGCCCGCCGAAGGCCTCGCGCGCGTCGGGCGCGACGCGATCCCACCACGGCGTCGGCGTCCAGCCCAGCCGCGGCGGCTGCGGCGGCTCGGAGCTCGCCACGTCCGCCAGCGGCGGCGCCGGTTCGGGCCGCGTGGCCGGATCGCGCTCGTCGAAGCCCCACATCGCCTCGGCCAGCAGCGCGACGTCCTCGACGCTGCGCGCGAACACGCCGACCTGGTCGAGCGGCGGCGACTGCGTCAGCACGCCGGTGCGCGCGATCGCGCCGAAGCTCGGCTTGAAGCCGACGACGCCGCAGAACGACGCGGGCCGGACGACCGAGCCGTTGGTCTGCGTGCCGATCGCCAGCGGCACCATGCCCGCGGCCACGGCCGCCGCCGAGCCGCTCGACGAGCCGCCCGGCGTGTGCGACGCGCGATGCGGGTTGCGCGTCTTGCCCGGCGCGTAGGTGGCCAGCTCGGTGGTCACGGTCTTGCCCATCGGCCAGCCGCCGGCGGCACGCAGGCGCGCGACGAGCGCCGCGTCGGCCTGGGCGATGCGCCCGGCGTGCAACACCGTGCCGTCCTCGGTCGGCAGGCCGCGCACGTCGACGATGTCCTTGATGCCGACCGGCAGCCCGGCCAGCGGCCCCGCGCCAACGCCGCGGCGGCGTCGCTCGTCGACGGCGCGGGCCTGGGCGAGCGCGTGTTCGCGGTCGAGCCAGGCCCAGGCCTGCACCTCGGGCTCGCGCTCGTCGATGCGCGCCAGCAGCGCGCGGGCGTAGTCCTCGGCCGACAGCCGGCCCGCGCGGATCTCGCGCGCCGCCTCGGTCGCGCTCAGCCGCCAGGGCATCGCGACCGTCCCTTCGCCGCGCTCAACGGTAGAGCACTTCCGGCAGCCACAGGCCCACGCCAGGGAACATGTAGAGCACGAAGATCGCGAAGACCTGGATCGCCATGAACGGCATCATGCCCATGAAGATCTGCCCGAGCGTGACGTGCGGCGGCGCGACCCCCTTGAGGTAGAACGCCGCCATCGCCACCGGCGGCGACAGGAACGCGGTCTGCAGGTTCAGCGCGACCAGCAGCCCGAAGAACAGCGGGTCGACGTCGAAGTGCGAGAGCAGCGGAATGAAGATCGGCATGAAGATCACGATGATCTCGGTCCACTCGAGCGGCCAGCCGAGCAGGAAGATGATCACCTGCGACAGCAGCAGGAACTGCACCTTGGTCAGCCCGAGCGACAGCACCCACTGCTCGATGAGCTCCTGGCCCCCGAGCAGCGCGAAGGCCGCCGAGAAGATCGACGAGCCGACGAACAGCCAGCACACCATCGCGGTCGTCTTCGCGGTCAGGAACACCGACTCCTTCATCATGTCGCGGTTCAGCTGCCGGTAGGCGATCGCCAGCAGGAAGCCGCCGAACGACCCGACCGCCGCCGCCTCGCTTGGAGTCGCGAGCCCGAACACGATCGCGCCGAGCACCGCCAGGATCAGCACCGCCAGCGGGAAGAACGACGACAGCAGCATCCGGAAGATCTCGAGCCGCACGAAGCTGAGCAGCGCGTAGTACGCGAGCAGGATCGCCGCGCCGATTCCCGCGAGCACCCAGAACCAGGTGGGCACCGGGATGCGGCCCTCCGCGGCCTCCGCCGCACCGGCCGCGTCGCCGGCGGCAGGCGCTTCGGCAGCGGCCGGAGGCGCCGCCGCCTGCGGCGCGCCTTCCGGCTCCGCGTCGGCCACCGCCGTGTCGCCGGCCGGCTCGTCGCCGCTGGCCTCGGGCTCGGCGAGTTCGCCGTCCTCGGCCGGCGGCTCGGACATCTCGCCGTCGGCCGCTGCGGGCTCGGCCAGCCCGCCCGAGTCGCCGCTCGGCGCGCTGTCGAACGAACCGCCGAGCTGTTCCAGCCCGCCCGTGTCGACCGCCACCGTCGGCGCGGTCGCCGAGCGCCACGCGAGGCCGATCACCAGGGCAATCGCCAGCGCCGGCAGCAGCGTGACGAACAGCTGGCGCAACAGGTCCGACATCGCCACGCCGGCGTTGCCGCGGCCCTTGATCGCGCGCAGCAGTGCGGGCAGCGCCCGGTCGCCGAAGCGGTCGCGCACGCGCGCGGCCGTGGCCGTCAGCGGCACCCGCCGCTCCGACTCGGGCAGCGGCGGCATCAGCTTCGGCCTGAGCTTGGCCAGCACGATCACGTAGAGGACGTACAGGCCGGCCAGCATCAGCCCGGGGAAGAACGCGCCGGCGTACAGCTGCACCACCGAGACGCCCGCGGTCGCGCCGTAGACGATCAGCAGCACCGACGGCGGAATCAGGATGCCGAGGCAGCCCCCGGCGGTGATCGAACCGGCCGAGATCCGGGTGTCGTAGCCGGCCTTGAGCATCGCCGGCAGCGCGAGCAGGCCCATCAGCGTGACCACGGCGCCGACGATGCCGGTGGCGGTCGCGAACACCGCGCAGGTGAAGATGGTCGCCACCGCGAGCGAGCCGGGCAGGCGCACCAGCGCGAGGTGCAGCGACTTGAACAGCTTCTCGATCAGGTTGGCGCGCTCGACCAGGTAGCCCATGAAGACGAACAGCGGCACCGCGATCAGCACGTCGTTGGCCATCACCGCGTAGGCACGCTGCACCATCAGGTCGAGCGTCTGCTGGATCGCCTGCTCGGTACTGCCGGTGCGCGACATGTACGCGAAGAACGCGAACATCACGCCCATGCCCATCAGCGTGAACGCGGTCGGGAAGCCGAGCATGATCGCCGCGACGATCAGCGCCAGCATCAGCAGGCCGAGGTGACCGCTGGTCATCTCGGTCCACGGCATCATGATCGCCACCGCGGCGACGATCAGGCCGAGGATCGACACCCCGAAGGCGAGTTCCTTGCGCATCGCGTTGTCTCCCTCAGCGCGCCGCGTTGTCTTCTTCGTGGTGCGTGACCATCGCCTTGAGCTTGTCGACGTCGACTTCCTCGACGTCCGCAACGCGGCTCGGCCACGCGCCGGTCTTCAGGCAGACGATGCAGCGCAGGATCTCGACCGCGCCCTGCAGCAGCAGCAGCGCGCCGGCGACCGGGATCACCGCCTTGAACGGATAGATCGGCGGCCCCTGCGCGGTGATCGACGAGTGCTCGCGGATCGCGAACGACTCGCCCGCGTACTGGTAGCCCGCCCAGACCAGCGCGACGATCCCGGGGATGAAGAACACGATGTACAGCACCAGGTCGAAGAAGGCCTGCGTGCGCGGCGTGAAGAAGCCGTACAGGATGTCGCCGCGCACATGGCCGTTGGCCGCCAGCGTGTAGGCGCCCGCCATCATGAACAGCGTGCCGTAGAACATGATCTGAACGTCGAACGCCCACGGGTGCGGATCGTTCAGCACGTAGCGCGAGAACACCTCCCAGCAGATCAGCCCGGTCAGCGCGACGATCAGCCACGCGAAGAAGTGGCCGATCCGGGTGGTGAACCGGTCGACGGTCAGGAAGAACTTCTGCATGTTGGGCCTGCGTGCGGCAGTGCCCGGCAGCGCGCGAACGGCGCGGGCCGGTAACAGGGAGGGAAGAAAGCGCGCGGGGCCCGCGGGCCCCGCGCCGGTGCTGCGCTACCTCAGGACTTCTTCGCCGGCTTGGCGCCGAAATAGTGGTTGTAGGCCATGCGACGGTTGGTGTTGGTGTCCATGTCCCACTTCACGGCGCGCGCGGCGAACGCGCGCTGCGAATCGAGGATCTCCTTGAACAGCGGATTGGCGGCGGCCATCTTCTGGGCCACGCCGTCGTAGATCTTCAGCTGTTCCTGCAGGATCGTGTCGGGCGTCTTGTAGAACTTGACGTTCTGCTTCTCCTGCATCTCGATGTAGTCCTTCGAGTAGCGATCGATCGCCTTCCAGGACATGTCGGCCGACGCCGCCTCGACCGCGTTGTCGATGACCGCGCGCAACTTGGCCGGCAACGCGTCGTACTTGGCCTTGTTGAACAGGATCTCGAACTGCTCGGCATTCTGGTGGAAGCTCTGCAGCATGCAGACCTTCGAGACGTCGGGGAAGCCGAGCAGGCGGTCCGAGCTGGCGTTGTTGAACTCGGCGCCGTCGAGCAGGCCGCGGTCCATCGCCGGGACGATCTCGCCGCCGGGCAGCGCGTTGACCGCCACGCCCATCGCGGTGAACACGTCGATCGACAGGCCGACCGTGCGGAACTTCAGGCCCTTCATGTCGGACGACTTGGTGATCGGCTTCTTGAACCAGCCCAGCGGCTGCGAGGCCATCGGTCCGTAGACGTACGACTGCACGTTCGCGCCGATCGCCTTGTAGAGCTTGTCGAGGTAGTCCTTGCCGCCGCCGTACTTGTGCCAGGCCAGCAGCATGTTCGCGTCCATGCCGAAGGCCGGGCCCGAGCCCCACAGCGCCAGCGCGTTGTTCTTGCCGTAGTGGTAGACGACCACGCCGTGGCCGCCGTCGAGCGTGCCCTTGGAGACCGCGTCGAGCAGGTTGAACGCCGGCACGACCGCGCCGGCCGGCAGCACCTCGATTTTCAGGTCGCCGCCGGTCATGTCGTTGACCTTCTTGGCGAAGTCGAGCGCGTACTCGTGGAAGATGTCCTTCGACGGCCAGGTGCTCTGCCAGCGCATCGTGATCGGGCCCTGGGCCTTGGCGACCATCGGGAACGCGAGCGTGCCTGCGCTGGCGGCGGCAGCGCCGCCGATGAACTTGCGGCGGGAACGGATTTGCTCAGTCATGCAAAGACTCCTCTGGGAAAGGGTGCGGCTGCGTCGATCGATCTCGCTGGGGACGGCGCCGCGGCGAAGTTAGCCATGAATGCTAACGGCCCGCGCCCCCCGCTGTCATCCCGGCACATGCGCGTGCTGGGGTTTACCCGTATCCGCGGCGAATCGCGTCTTCAGAAAAAGCCGACGCCGACCTGGAACAGTTTCTCGACCTTGGGGATGATCCGCTTGTTCTCGACGAACACCAGCACGTGGTCCTCGCCGTGGATCACGGTGTCGTGGTGCGCCATGATCACGTCGAAGCGCGGCGCGTCGCGCCGGCCGCGCAACGGGCCGAGCGGCCCGCCCTCGGTCGAGCGCACGATCGCGCCGATCGTCGCGCCGCGCGGCAGGTCGATCTGCTCGATGCGCCGGCCGACCACCTTCGACGACTTCGCGTCGCCGTGCGCGATCGCCTCGAGCGCCTCGGCGGCGCCGCGGCGCAGCGAGTGCACCGCGACGACGTCGCCGCGGCGCACGTGGGTCAGCAGCTTTCCGATCGTCGTCTGCGACGGCACGATCGCGATGTCGATGCGGTTGCCCTCGACCAGGTCGGCGTAGGCCTGCCGGTTGATCAGCGCGATCGTGCGGCGCGCGCCCATCCGCTTGGCGAGCATGCACGACATGATGTTGTTCTCGTCGTCCGAGGTCAGCGCGACGAACAGGTCCATGTCGGCAACCGCCTCGTCGGCCAGCAGGTCCTCGTCGGTCGAGTCGCCGTACAGGACCAGCGTCGAGGCGGGCAGCTGGGTCGCCAGGTAGTTGCAGCGCGTTCGGTTCGACTCGACCACCTTGACCTGGTAGTCGGTGCCCAGCGCGCGCGCGAGCCGCAGGCCGATGTTGCCGCCGCCGGCGATCATCACGCGGCGCACCGGGCTGTCCATGCGGCGCAGGTCGGACAGCGCGGTGCGGATGTGCTCGGTAGCGGCCAGCAGGAACACCTCGTCGCCGGGCTCGATCATTGTGTCGCCGTCGGGGCGGATCGAGCGGTCGTTGCGGAACACCGCGACGATCCGCATGTCGATGTCGGGGTGCGCCGCGCGCAGGTCGCGGATTGGCCGCGACACCAGAGGCCCGCCGGCGTACGCGCGCACCGCGACCAGCCCGGCGCGGCCGTCGGCGAACTCGAGCACCTGCAGCGCTTCGGGAAACTGGATCAGCTTCCAGACGTAGTCGGTCACCGTCTGCTCCGGGCAGATCAGGTGATCGACGTAGAAGCCGCCGTCGCCGGTGATCTCGGGATGGTCCTGGAACTCGGGCGCGCGGATGCGCGCGATGCGCGTGGGCACGTTGAACAGCCGCGCCGCGAGCTGGCACGCGACGAGGTTGGTCTCGTCGCGCGCGGCGGTCGCGATCAGCATGTCGGCATCCGCCGCGCCGGCTTGCTCGAGCACCGGCGGGTGCGTGCCGTTGCCGGCGACCGTGCGCAGGTCCAGCTTGTCCTGCAGCTGCGCGAGCTGCACCACGTCGGTGTCGACGACCGTGATGTCGTTGCGCTCGGAAACCAGGCTCTCTGCGACCGACGCGCCGACGCGGCCGGCGCCCAGGATGATGATCTTCAACTGACCTGCTTGCGGTACGCGCCGCGCGACAGGTCGATGCCGAGCTGCTTGAGCTTGCGATAAAGGTGCGTGCGCTCGAGGCCGGTCTTCTCGGCGACGCGGGTCATGCTGCCGTGCTCGCGCGAAAGGTGGTGCTCGAAGTAGGCGCGCTCGAACGCGTCGCGCGCTTCGCGCAGCGGCAGGTCGAGCGGCAGCTCGCGCAGCGCGACGCTCGCGGCTGCCGCCGCGGCGCCGTGCAGGGGCATCGACACGCCGGGCACGTGACCGGCGACGCCGACGTGGCCGATGCCCTCCGGGACGGCCACTGCAGGACCGCTGCCGGGGGCCTCGGCCGCGCCGCCGAGCGGCTGCGGGCGAGCGGAGCCGATCACCGGGATCGTGCCGAGCGGCGCGCTTGCCTGGAAACCGCCGCCGACCGCGCGCATGGTCGCGGCGGCGGGCGGCGCGGTCGGCGCGTGGTCGGCGCCGGGCCGCCCGCGCAGCAGGCCGGATTCGACCGCCTTGAGCAGCTTTTGCAGCGTGATCGGCTTTTCGAGGAAGTCGAGCGCGCCGATGCGCGTCGCCTCGACCGCGGTGTCGATGGTCGCGTGGCCCGACATCATGATCACCGGCATCGTGAGCTTGCCGCCGCTCGCCCATTCCTTGAGCAGCGTCACGCCGTCGGTGTCGGGCATCCAGATGTCGAGCAGGACCAGGTCGAGCCGGTTGGCCTCTCTGACCTGCCGCGCCTGCTGGGCGCTCTCGGCGAGCAGCACCGTGTGCCCTTCGTCTCCGAGAATCTCGGAGAGAAGTTCGCGGATGCCGATTTCGTCATCCACTACGAGAATTTCCGCCATGCGTTCCTGCTCGAAGTCTAGGTGTCTGTTGCGATCAGGCGACGATTTTCCTCGCTTTTTGCCAATTTGGTAAATAGGACCGAAATCTGGGCTCCGACCGTCTTGCCCGACGGGTCCGACCAGTTGCTCACGTCGATGCGCGCGCCGTGCTCGTCGACGATCTTCTTGACGATCGCCAGGCCCAGCCCGGTGCCGCGCGGCTTGTTCGTCACGTACGGCTCGAACGCGCGCGCCAGCACCGCGGGCGCAAAACCGCCGCCGTTGTCGCGGACCAGCACGCGGACCGCGCCCGCACCATCGGGGAGCTGCAACGACTCGGTCAGCACCTCGACCTCGGGATGCTCGACCCGCTCGGTCGCCTCGACGGCGTTCTTGACCAGGTTGTGGATCAGCTGGCGCAGCTGGGTGCGATCGCCCATCACCGGCGGCAGGCCGCTGCCCAGCCGCGCGTGGATCGCGAAGCGCCCGCCGGCGGCCGCGTACAGGCGCAGCACGTCGTCGGTGAGCGCGTTGAGGTCGAGCGGGGCCAGCTGCGCGGCCGGCAGCCGCGCGTAGTCGCGGAACTCGTCGACCATCAGCTTGAGCGCCGAGACCTGGTTGACGATCGTCTGCGAGTTCTTCGCGAGCAGCTCGGCTTCGGCGCCCGGCAGCTTGTCGGACAGCTTGCGCTGCATGCGCTCGGCGGCGAGCTGGATCGGGGTGAGCGGGTTCTTGATCTCGTGCGCGAGCCGGCGTGCGACTTCGGCCCACGCGACCGCGCGCTGCGCCGAGATCACCCCGGTGATGTCGTCGAACACGATCACGTAGCCGACGCGCCGCTCGGGCAGGATCGAACCGCGGGCGAGGATCGTCTGCTCGTTGTCCTGGGTGGACTCGTCGGCCGAGGCCGAGCGCGGCAGCACGAACTGCCGCTGCCAGCTGGCGGCGCCCGCCGCCGCCTGCTCGTTGAACGCGGCGCGCACCTGCGCCGCCACGTCCTCGAGCCGCGGCACTTCGGCGATCGGCTTGTCGAGGTGCTCGATCAGCGACAGGCCGAGGATGCGTTCGGCTCCGGCGTTGGCGAGGGTGAGCCGGAAGTCGGAGTCGAGCACGAGCACGCCGGCGGTGAGGTTCGCGAGCACGCTTTCGAGCCGGGCGTTGACGCGCTCGAGCTCGCGCTGGTTGCGCTCGACCTGCAGGCGCGCGTCCTCGAGCTGGCGCGTCATCACGTTGAACGACTGCGTCAACAGGCCCAGCTCGTCGCGGCCCGAGTAGTCCTTGACCGGCCGGTAGTCGCCTTCCGCCACCGCGCGCGTGCCGGCGGCCAGCATCGACAGCGGTCCGGTCAGCCAGCCCGACAGCAGGAACGACGCCGCCACCGCCGAGAACACGGTCAGCAGGAAGATCAATGTCAACGTGACGCTGAAGATCCGCTTGAGCCCGTCGCGCGACAGCGACAGCTGCTGGAAGTCGCGGCGCCCCTGCTCGACCGCCTCGGCGTTGTCGGTCATCGAAGACGGCACCGCCTGCGTCAGTTGCAGGTAGCGGCTGTCGTCGGTGCGCTGCGCCGCCGGGCCGATCGCGACGATCACGCGCAGCTTCAGGCCGGTACCCTCGCTCTCGGCGGGCTCGACCGCCGAGAACTGGCGGGTCATGCGCGCCTGGCGCAGCGCGCTCGACGACGGCAGGTCGGGCACCAGCCGCCCGTAGCGACTGCCGCTGGTGGTGATGATGCGCCCCGTGCCCGACGCGATCAGCGCATCCTGAACGCCCACCTGGTCGCGCAGCCGGTTCAGTGCGGACGGCCACTCGTGCTCGGGGGCGTCGGCCAGTTCGCTGGCCACGCCGCGCGCCTTCTGCGCCAGGTCGTTGAGCAGCGAATCGAGCGCGTTGCGCCCGAGGTTGAGCCCGGATTCGAGCGCGCGCTCGACGGGCACCGCGAACCACGACTCGATCGACCGCCCGACGAACTGCACCGACACGAGGTAGATCAGCGCGACCGGGATCACCGTCATCAGCGTGAACGACAGCGCCATGCGCGCCATCAGCCGCGTGCCGAACAGCCCGCGCCGGTAGCGCAGGACGAGCCGCCGCAGCAGCTCGAGTACGAGCAGGAACAGTCCGACGGCCAGTCCGACGGTGAGCCAGAGCAGCATCGGATACTGGCTCTCGAACAGCTCGGTGTTCGCGCTCGCCACCGCCAGCAGCAGCAGCAGGATCACCGCCATCACGACCGAGCCGATCAGCGCGAAGCGCAGCAGCCGGCCTACTGCCCGTTTTTCGGGGTCTGCGGCGTGAACGTGAAACGCTTCCATTCCGACTGCGGGTTCCAGTCCCGGTTGGTGATCGCGTTGACCTGGAACGGCTTGGGCAGCTGCGACGCGTCGAGGCGCAAGCGTACCCGAGCCTCGTACGAAGTGCCCCGCGGCACGCGCGAGACGTCTGCGACGCGCCAGTTGCGCACGCTGGCCATCGTGCGCGTCGCCTCGTCCAGCGAGTCGAAGGTCTGCGTCAATCCGTCGAAGCCGAGCCGGAACTGCCGCGTCAACGCATGATAGGCGAGGCGAAAGACGATCGACCGTTCGGCCAGGCGCTCGTCGGTCCACCACCAGCGCGGGCGCACGAGTTCGAACTCGAGCACGAAGTACAGCGGCACGCCGCGGCGCACCGCCTCCTCCAGCGCCGGCGTCAGCGGCACGTTGAAGTCGTCCGACAGCAGCCAGCTGTCGCCCTCGGCGTTCAACTCGAGCCGGGGCCGGTCGGTGGCTTCAGGCGCGTCGTCGGCCCTCGCTGCCGGCATCTGCCCCCACAGCGTGGCCACCAACGCCAGCGCCAGGGCTAGGCGGGCAATCAAGGGTGTCTTTCCAGCAGCGCGTAAAAGAATCCGTCGTGATCCCGGGCGGGCGCCGAAACCGGCAGCAACTGCGACACCTCCTCGGCATCGTCCGCGCCGAAGCGCCAGGACAGCTGCAACCGCCTCGCGTCGCGCGCAGTGGCGAGGAAGTGAGCGATAACTGACTCGCCTTCGGCCCGAAAGACCGAGCAGGTCACGAAAAGCAATCTACCACCCGGCCGAAGCAGCGGCCAAAGCGCCAGGAGGATTTCCGACTGCTGCCGCGAAAGTGTCGCAAGATCGCTACGACGGCGCAGCCAGCGGATGTCGGGGTGGCGGCGCACGATGCCCGACGCGGTGCACGGCGCGTCGACGAGGATGCGATCGAAGGGCCGGCCGTCCCACCAGTCGTCCGCCCGGAGCGCATCGCCGGCGAGGATCTGCGCCGGATGGGCCGGGCCGCCCGGCTGCCCCAGCCGGAGCCGCGCCAGGTTCTCGCGCACCGGCCGCAGGCGCGCCTCGCCGACGTCGAGCGCGGTGACGCGACAGTCGGCGAGTTCGAGCAGGTGGGTCGTCTTGCCGCCCGGCCCGGCGCAGGCGTCGAGCACGCGCTCGCCGGGCTGCGGATCGAGCAGCGGCGCCGCGAGTTGCGCGCCGGCGTCCTGCACCGTGACCAGGCCGTCGTGCCATCCCGGCAGCGCATCGACCGCGCAGGGCTCGTCGAGCACCAGCGCCTGCGGCCCGACGCGGCGCGCGCCGCGCCCGGCAGCGGCGAGCAGCGCGAGGTAATCGTCGACTCCCGTGCGGCGCCGGTTGACCCGCAGCGTCATCGGCGGCAGCGCGTTGCCTGCGGCGAGGATCGCCTGCCAGGCCTGCGGGTGCTCGGTGCGAAGTTGCTCGATCCACCAGCGGGGGAAGTTCCAGAGGGCCTCCTCCTTGCGGCGCGCCTGCCCGAGCAGCGCGTCGCGCTCGCGCACGAAGCGCCGCAGTGTCGCATTGAGGAAACCGGCGACGGCGGCCGCCCCTGGCTCGAGCCGGGCTGCAGCCACCGCCTGGTCGACGACGACCGCGTCGGCGCGCAACGGGTCGACCAGCTGCGCGAGCGCGACCCACTGCAGCGCGGCCAGCCGCGGCGGGGGCGGGCGGCCGTTCACCAGCCGCGCCAGCTCGCGCACCAGCCCGAGCCGGCGGCAGGTCGAGTACGCCATGTCGCGAATCGCGGCACGCGAGGCGGGATCGAAACCCGGCGCGGGAGCGGCGTCGAGCGCCGTCTCGACCGCGGCCTGCAGCGAGCGCCCCGCCGCCAGCGCTTCGACCGCCTGCGCAGCGCAGGCGATCTCGCGCGACAGCGGCGCGCGAATGCCCAGCCTCAGCCGCGCGCGCCGGCCATCGCCAGGAGCCGCTGCAC
>DAORSF010000012.1:0-13036 GCA_035443405.1 Burkholderiaceae bacterium
CCCGATCCAGGTCGACGTCGCGCGTTGCGGACGCGGCCGTCGCGAGGTGTTCGACACGCTGCGGCAGGCGGGGATCGGGGTCAATGTCCACTACATCCCGGTGCACACGCAACCTCACTACCGGCGACTCGGGTTCAGGGTCGGTGATTATCCGCTTGCCGAGGCTTACTACGCGCAGGCCATCAGCCTGCCGATGTTCGCGACGTTGACCGACGCGCAGCAGGACGAGGTCGCGGCGGCGTTGCGCAAGGCGCTGGCGTGAGGCTCGCGGTCATCCCCGCGCGCGGCGGCAGCAAGCGCATTGCGCGCAAGAACGTCCGGCCGTTCGCCGGCAAGCCGATCATCACGTACTCGATCGACGCCGCGCGCAGCAGCGGCTTGTTCGACGACGTGATCGTGTCGACCGACGACGACGAGATCGCGTCGGTCGCGCGCGCGCACGGTGCGCGGACACCGTTCGTACGCCCGGCCGCGCTGTCGGACGACCACACCGGCACCAACGCGGTGGTCAGGCACGCGATCGGCTGGTTCGGCGAGCACGGCGCAATGCCGGAGCACGTCTGCTGCATCTACGCGACCGCGCCCTTCGTGCAGCCGCGGTACCTGCGCGAGGGGCTCGAAAGGCTCGTGGCCAGCGGTAAGTCGTTCGCCTTCTCGGTGACGAGCTTCGCGTTCCCGATCCAGCGCGCGCTGCGTATCGACGCGGACGGCTGCGTGGAGCCGATCTGGCCGGAGAACGTCGCGCGCAGGTCGCAGGACCTCGAGGAGGCCTTCCACGACGCCGGGCAGTTCTACTGGGGAACTGCCCGGGCCTTTCTCGACGACGTGGTGCTGTATTCGAACGCCTCGGTGCCGGTGGTGCTGCCGCGCCACCTGGTGCAGGACATCGACACCGAGGAAGACTGGGTCCGTGCCGAGCTGATGTTCGGTGCGCTGCTCGCGCGGCAGGGCGGCGCATGAAGGTCGCGCTGCGCACCGATGCGTCGATGCGCATCGGCACCGGGCACCTGATGCGGTGCCTGACTCTGGCCGATGCGCTGCGTTCCGCCGGCGCGCGAACACGTTTCGTGTGCCGCGCGCTGCCGCGCGGCCTGCGCGAGGTCGTGACGGCGGGCGGGCACGAACTGGCAGAGCTGCCCGCTGCGCTCGCGACCACCGCCGGCAACGGCGACGGTCGGGTTGCGCCGGTTGGGTCGCAGCGCGCGCAGCTGGCGCACGCCGCATGGCTCGGCGCGACGCAGCAGGAGGATGCGGCAGCGACCCGCGACGCGCTCGGCGAGAATGTCGTGTGGGATTGGCTGGTCGTCGACCACTATGCGATCGACGCACGCTGGGAGACACGACTTCGCGCCGCGGCGCGACGCATCCTGGCGATCGACGATCTCGCCGATCGTCGCCACGACTGCGATGCGCTGCTCGACCAGAACCTCTACGCCGGCAAGCACACGCGCTACGACGGCCTGGTGCCCGAGGCTTGCGTCAGGCTCCTGGGACCGCGGTACGCGTTGTTGCGGCCCGAGTTTGCAGCGGCGCGCGCGGGCCTGCGGGCGCGTGGCGACGCGGTGCGGCGGGTGCTCGTGTTCTTCGGAGGGATCGACGAGCGCAACCTCACGGGGGCGGCGCTCGACGCGCTGGACGCGCTCGATGCCGGGGTCGGCAGCAGCGCGGGCCTCGGCATCGACGTCGTGGTGGGTGCGGCGCATCCGCAGCGTGAGGCGATCGTCGAGCGCTGCGCCGAGAGGCCGCGCACGCGCTGTCACGTTCAGGTCGCGAACATGGCCGAGCTGATCGCTTCGGCCGACGTCGGCGTCGGCGCTGCCGGCGTCGCGACCTGGGAGCGCTGCGCACTCGGGCTGCCTGCGCTGGCGGTGGCGGTCGCTCCCAACCAGCAGGCCCTGCTGCGCGATGCCGCGCGCGAAGGCCTCGTGCTCGGACCGGACATCGACGGCGCCGACGCGGCCGCGCTCGCGCTGCACCTGCGCGCGCTGATCGACAATCCGGCCCTGCGTGCGCACCTGGCGGCGCGCGGGCTCGCCGCCGTCGACGCGCTCGGCACCGGACGCGTCGTCCGGTCGATGTGGGGACAGGAGGTCGCGATTCGTCCGGTGACCGGGGCCGACGCGCGCGACCTGTTCGAGTGGCGCAATGCCGCCGAGGTGCGGCGCTTCTCGCGCAGCGACGCACCGATCGTCTGGGAGGACCATCGCCGATGGCTCGCCGCCGCGCTGGCCGACCCGGCCCGGGTGCTGCTGGTCGGCAGCGTCGCGGGATCGCCGGCCGGAGTCGTCCGATACGACCTGGAAGGCGATAGTGCCGAGGTCGCGATCTACCTGGCGCCGGGGCAGGCTGGCCGCGGCACCGGCCGCGCGCTGCTGGCGGCCGCAGAGCGCTGGCTGGCCGACAACCGCCCTGCGATCCGCTTCGTGGTCGCGGAGGTGCTGTCCGGCAACGCCGCGTCGCATCGGCTGTTCGCCGGCAGCGGCTTCGAGACCGTCTCGAGCCGATACCGCAAGAGGATCGCGTCATGACTGCGCCACCATCCTTCGAGATCGCCGGACGTCGGGTCGGACCGCACGACCCGCCCTTCGTCATCGCCGAGATGTCCGGCAACCACAACCAGTCGCTCGAGCGCGCGCTAGCGATCGTCGAGGCCGCCGCGAAGGCGGGCGCACACGCATTGAAGATCCAGACCTACACCGCCGACACGATGACCATCGACGTCGACGAGGGCGCGTTCCGGATCGCCGATCCGGCCAGCCTGTGGAAGGGCAAGTCGCTCCACCGGCTGTACCAGGAGGCGTACACGCCGTGGGAATGGCACAGGCCGATCTTCGAGCGCGCGCGCGAACTCGGCATGATCGCGTTCTCGACGCCGTTCGACGACACTGCGGTCGATTTCCTCGAGTCGCTCGACGTGCCGTGCTACAAGATCGCGTCGTTCGAGAACACCGACATCCCGCTGGTGCGGCGCGTGGCGGCCACCGGCAAGCCGATGATCGTCTCGACCGGCATGGCCAGCGTCGCCGAGCTCGACGAGACGGTTCGCGCGGCGCGCGACGCCGGTTGCCGCGACCTGGTCCTGCTCAAGTGCACCAGCACCTATCCGGCGACGCCCGAGCACACCAACGTCGCGACCATCCCGCACATGCGCGAGCTGTTCGGCTGCCAGGTGGGTCTGTCGGACCACACGATGGGGGTGGGCGTCGCCGTCGCCGCCGTGGCGCTCGGCGCCACCGTCGTCGAGAAGCACTTCACGCTGGCGCGCGACGACGGCGGCGTCGATGCCGGTTTCTCGCTCGAGCCCGACGAGTTGGCCAACCTCGTGGTCGAGAGCGCCCGGGCCTGGCAGGCGATGGGCAGCGTGACCTACGGGCCGCAATCGGCGCAGGAGCGCAAGTCCCTCGCCTTCCGGCGCTCGCTGTACGTGGTGCGCGCCGTGAAGGCGGGCGAGCCGTTCACGCGCGAAAACGTGCGCGCGATCCGGCCGGGATTCGGGCTGGCGCCGAAACATCTCGACCAGGTGCTCGGCAGGCGCGCGAGCCGTGATGCGCCGCGCGGGACGCCTCTCGTTTGGGACCTCGTCGGCTGATCGTCGCCTTACGCCCGTGAGCCGGGAGTACTGCGCTCGAAGAGTTCGGCTTCACCCAGGCCCGGCGCGCCGCGATCGCGGTCCGACAGCACGGGATCGGCGCCTTCGAGCGGCCAGTCGATCGCCAGTCCGGGTGAGTCCCAGCGGATCGCGCGTTCGAGGCCTGCGTCCCAGGGCTGCGTCAGCCCGTACAT
This sequence comes from Burkholderiaceae bacterium, assembly GCA_035443405.1. Taxonomy (GTDB): domain Bacteria; phylum Pseudomonadota; class Gammaproteobacteria; order Burkholderiales; family Burkholderiaceae_E; genus Zeimonas. The sequence goes on from DAORSF010000012.1 coordinate 3,784, forward strand.
CATCAGGCTGTCCTCGCAGGCGAGGAAGCCGTGGGCGAAGCCCGGCGGCACCCACAGCATCTGCGGGTCGTCGGCGCGCAGCACGAATGCGAAGTGCGCGCCGAAATCCGGCGATTCGCGGCGAAGGTCGACGATCACGTCGTGCACGCGTCCGGCGAGCACCTGGACCAGCTTGCCCTGCGGAGCGCCGAGCTGGTAGTGCAGGCCGCGCAGCACGCCGCGCCGGCTCTGGCTGACGTTCTGCTGGACGATCGTCACCGGTCCGGCGTGCGTGCGCAGAGCGTCGAGCCTGAGCGCTTCCATCAGCCAGCCGCGCTCGTCACGATGGACCGCGGCGCCGAACAACGCCCACCCGCTGGCGTGCGCGCTGCGCAGCTTCATCGCCACCCCGGGCCATTCGACTCGATCATGGCGGCTAGAATACCGAATCCCGAGACGACGACGCGCGAGACCTCCGTCCGACATGGCCCGCTGGCTCTACACGATCGCCTGGTATCTGGCGATGCCGCTGGTGCTGGCCTACCTGCTGTGGCGATCGCGCCGCCAGCCCGAGTACCGGCGACAACTCGGCGAGCGATTCGGCGTGCATGGACTGCGTGTCGACATGCAGCCGCTGATCTGGCTGCACGCCGTGTCCGTCGGCGAGACGCGGGCCGCGCAGCCGCTGGTCGCCGCGCTGCTCGAGCACTACCCCGGCCATGAGGTGCTGGTCACGCACATGACACCGACCGGACGCGAGACCGGCGCCGCGCTGTTCGCCGGGCAGCCGGTGCAACAGGCCTACCTGCCCTACGACTATCCGTTCGCGGTGCGCCGCTTCCTGCGCGCGTGGCGGCCAACCATCGGCGTCGTGATCGAGACCGAGCTGTGGCCGAACCTGGTGGCGGTGGCGCGCAGCGAGGGCGTGCCGATGGCGCTGGTCAGCGCGCGGCTCTCCGAGCGTTCGCTGCGCAAGGCGCGACGCTGGTCGACGCTGATCAGGCCGGCGCTGGCCTCGCTCGACCTGGTGCTGGCACAGACCGACGCCGATGCCCGCCGGCTGGCGCAGCTCGGCCGGCACGCGGTGCCGGTCGTCGGGAACCTGAAATTCGACGTCGTCGCCGAGCCGTCGCTCGAGGCGCGCGGGCATCGCTGGCGCACGGCGTGGCTGTCCGGCCGGGGTACCGGGGCGCTGCCGCGTTTTTGCGTCATCGCGGCCAGCACCCGCGAGGGCGAGGAGGCGCTGCTGCTCGACGCCTGGGCCGCGCAACTGCAGCCACCGGCGCTGGCCAGCCGGTTCCCGCCGCTGCTCGTCGTGGTGCCGCGCCATCCGCAGCGCTTCGACGAGGTCGCTGCGTTGATCGAGTCTCGCGGCTGGCGCGTGGCGCGACGCAGTGGGCTCGCCGATGACCAGGCCTGCGACGCGCAGGTGCTGCTGGGCGATTCGATGGGCGAGATGGCCGCCTACTACGCGCTCGCCGACGTGGCGATCATCGGCGGCTCGCTGCTGCCTTTCGGCGGGCAGAACCTGATCGAGGCCTGTGCGGCCGGCGTGCCGGTGATCGTCGGGCCGCACACCTTCAACTTCGGCGAAGCCGCCGACCAGGCGATCTTGGTCGACGCCGCGATCCGGGTGCCGGACGCCGCGCGCGCGGTCGGCGAAGCACTCGCGCTGGTCCTCGATGCCGAGCGACTGCAATCGATGAGCGACCGCGCGCTGGCCTTCACCGGGCAACACCGCGGCGCCACCGCCCGCACGCTGGCGGCGCTCGCGCCGTTCATCGGCCGCAGCGCGGGCTAGCGCTTCTCGACGCGGCCGCCGCGCGGCTGCGGGGCAGCCGGCTTGGGCAGCGGCGGGTCCTTCGGGCTCGACACGGGCGCGGGTTGCGCGGCGGTTGGCGGTGTCGATGTCGCGCCCGTGCCTTCGGTGGGTGTGGGCTGTGGCGGCCCCAGCAGCGCGTTGACCTGCGCCACGTCCTGCTCGCCGAGCGCCCCGGTGGTCGACTTGAGCCGCAGCCCGTTGAGCAGCGCGTCGTAACGTGCCCGCGCGAGGTCGCGCCGGGTGCTGAACAGCTGCTGCTGCGCATTGAGCACGTCGATGTTGATGCGTACGCCGACCTGATAGCCGAGCAGGTTCGAGTCGAGCGCAAGCCGGCTCGAGCGTTCGGCCGCCTCGAGCGCACGCACCTGCGCGAGCCCGCTGTTGAGCCCCAGGTAGGCCTGCCGCGCGCCCTGTTCGGCCTGGCGACGCGTGTTCTCGAGGTCCGAAAGCGAGCGGTCGTGCAACGCGGCCGCTTCGCGAACGCGCGCGTCGATCGCGCCGCCGCTGTACAGGGGCACCGACAACTGCACGCCGACCACTGCGCTGGTGCTGTTGACGCCGACCAGGTTGAAGGCGGCGTCCTCGGCGCGGCCCAGCGAGCCGACGACGTCGACGGTCGGGTAGCGGGCGTAGCGCTGGCGGTCGATCTCGCGCTTCGCGATCTCGGCCGCAATGCGTTGCTGCTGCACGAGCAGGTTGCTGTCGCGGGCGTTCTGCACCCAGTCCGATTCGCGCGCGGGCTGCGGGCCCTCGAGCGCGAGGCCGGGCCGCAGCACGTCGAGCTCGCCGACGGGCCGCCCGATCAGCTGCTCGAGCGCGGCGCGGCGGACTTCGAAGTCGTTGCCGGCCGCGATCTCCTGTGCCGCAGCGAGGTCGAAGCGAGCCTGCGCCTCCTGCTGGTCGGTGATCGTGGCGGTGCCGACCTCGAAGTTGCGCTTGGCCGCAGCGAGCTGCTCGGAGATCGCGCGCATCTGCGCGCGCAGCGTCTCGACGTTGTCCTGCGCGGCCAGCAGGTCGAAATACGCCTGCGACACGCGCAGCGCGAGGTCCTGCTCGGCCTGCGCCAGCTGCGCCTCGCCGACCGCCACCTGCAGCTTGCTCTGTTCGAAGGCCTCGACGTTCTGCAGCCGCAGCAGCGGATAGCTGAGCTGGATGCCGTAGTTCTCCGACGTGAAGCGGCGCGTCGGCGCGACGTTGGTGTCGACGTTCTGGCGGTTCATCGCCGCAGTGGCCGCGACCGACGGAAGCAGCCCGGCGCGCGCCTGCGGCACACGCTCGCGGGTCGCCTGCAGCTGCGACCGGGCGCTGGCCAGCTGCGCGTCGTTGGCCAGCGCGGCGCGCCATGCCTGCATCAGGTCGAGTGCGAACGACGGCGCGGCGGCCGTCAGGCTCAGCGCGGCGGCCAGCGTCTTCAGCGTCGAGGTCGCTCTCATCGAGGGGGCTCCAGGGTCAGTAGGTGGCCATCGACCGGTCGACTTCGCGCGCCCACGCGTCGATGCCGCCGGAGAGGTTGAACACCGATTCGAAGCCGCGGTGCTCGAGAAACATCGCCACCTGCAGGCTGCGCACGCCGTGATGGCAGACGCAGACGATCGGCCGTGACCGGTCGAACTCGCCGAGCCGCGCCGGGATCTCGCGCATCGGCACGTGGACGCTGCCGGGAAGCGCGCACAGCGCGTACTCCCAGTGCTCGCGCACGTCGAGCAGCAGCGGCGCCGGGCCCGCATCGTCGCCCGCATCGGCGGCGGCAGGCGCCAGCCAGTCGGCCAGTTCTTCGGGACGAAGGTTCTGCATCGCCGTCAGAAGACGAACTTCTCTTTCTGCGGGAAGTCGACCAGTGGCAGCGCCACCGTGTCGAACAGGATCTCGGCAGAAAACTGCCGCTCGGCCACCCGCGTGATCAGTTGTGCGGTCATCACCGGCAGCTCGCCGACGATGCCGACGAGGCGCCCGCCGACGGCGAGGCGTTCGAGCAGCGCCTCGGGCACGAACGGCACCGAACCGGACAGCACGATCGCGTCGAATCTCGTTCCGGGCGCGGCGCGAAGGCCGTGCCGATGCTCGACCGACGCGTTGGAGACGCCGGCGCGTCTCAGGTTTGCGGCGGCGAAGCCCGCGAGTTCCTCGCGGATCTCCGCGCTGATCACGCGGCGCGCGAAGTGGGCCAGCAGCGCGGCCATGTAGCCGGAGCCCGCCCCGATCTCGAGCACCACCTCGTGCTTCCTCGCCGCGATCGACTGCAGCATCCGGGCTTCGACTTTCGGCTCCAGCATCACCTCGCCGGTCGGGTGGCCGTCGACGGTCAGCGGCAGCTCCATGTCGTCGAACGCGAACGGGCGGCACGCCGGCGGCACGAACTCCTCGCGGCGCACGACGAACAGCGCGTCGAGCACGTCCTGGTCGAGGACTTCCCAGGGGCGGATCTGCTGCTCCACCATGTTGAAGCGGGCGCGTTCGAAGTCCATGGGCCGTCCGTAAAAGCGCTGAAAACCCGGCATTTTAACAATCGCCCCGTTTTCAGGAGCGGGGCTGGGGCGCGGGCCCGGCCGGCTGCCCCGCGGGCCGGGATGCGGCAGCGCCCGCGGGCTCCCTGGCACGGCCGGTGACGCGGGCGGCGAGGTCGTCGAGGAACGTGTACAGCACCGGCACCACCAGCAGCGTCAGCAGTGTCGACGCGAGTACCCCACCGATCACCGCGTGCGCCAGCGGCGCGCGCTGTTCGGCGCCTTCGCCCGCGCCGATCGCCAGCGGCAGCATGCCGAAGACCATCGCCAGCGTCGTCATCAGGATCGGCCTCAGACGGATCTCGGCGGCCTGCAGCAGCGCCTGCGTGCGCGCCAGGCCGCCGGCTCTGGCCTGGTTGGCGAAGTCGACCAGCAGGATCGCGTTCTTGGTCACCAGGCCCATCAGCATGATGAAGCCGATCATCGAGAACATGTTCAGCGTCGAACGCCACGCCAGCAGCGCCAGCACGACGCCGATCAGCGACAGCGGCAGCGAAGCCATGATCGCGATCGGCTGCACGAAACTGCCGAACTGCGACGCCAGGATCATGTAGATGAACACCACCGCCAGTACGAGCGCCTGCAGCGCGTAGCCGAAGCTCTCGGCCATGTCGCGGTTCGAGCCGCCGGTCTCGAGCCGGTATCCGGGCGGCAGGTCGATCCCGGCGAGCTGCTTCTGCAGCAGCGATCCCGCGGTGCCGGCGGCGACGCCTTCGACGTTGGCCGAAATCAGGATCTCCCGGGCGAGCGCCTTGCGGTTGATCTGCGTCGGGCCCAGTCCCTCGCGGAAGTCGGCGACCTGCCGCAGCGCGACCATGCGCGGGCCGCCGTCCGCGTCGCTGCGCGCCGAGGCGAGCGTCAATCGCTCGAGGTCCGCCACCGAGCTGCGTTGGCTGCGCGGCAGCCGCACGCGCACGTCGTAGTTCTCGTCGTCGGGCGCGCGCCACGTGGTTGCGGCGTCGCCGGCCAGCAGCGGACGCAGCACGGCGCTCACCTGTGCGACGCCGACGCCGAGATCCGACGCGAGCGCCCGGTCGATGTCGGCCGAAACGGTCGGCTTGGCCGGCTTGGAACTGGTGTCGACCTCGACGATGCCGCTGCGCCCGAGCTCGGCGTTGACCGCGGCGATCGCGCCGGTCACCCGCGTCGCCAGCCGGTCGAGCACCGCGGTGTCCTGGCCCTGGATGCTGATCTGGATCGGCTTGCCCGAGCTGACCGCGTTCAGGTTGCCGAGGTCGGTGACGGTCACGCCCGCGATTCGCGACAGCCGCTCGCGCACCGGCGTGCGCATCTTCTGCACCGACAACGGCCGCCTGCTGCGGTCGACCAGCACGCCGAAGACGGTCGCGTAGTTGCGTCCTTGAGCGATGCCGGTATTGATCGTTCCGTAGGTCATCGTCACGCCCTCGAACTCGCGCAGCGCCGACTCGACCTGGCGCAGCTTGCCCTCGGTGAACTGCAGCGACGAACCGACCGGCGTGTAGAACTGCACGTAGAGCTCGTTGTTGTCGGCCTCGGGAACGAACTCGGTGCCGACCAGCTTCATCAGCGGGAACGACGCCGCGAACACGGCTCCGGCGGCAGCCAGCGCGACGGCGCGCCGGCGAAGGCCCCAGCGCAGCAGCGCCACGTAGCCGCCTTCGAGCCGAAGCATGGTCGCCTGGAACACGCGCAGCAGCCGCGCCACCGGGCCATTGCCGCGCGGGCCGTGGGCGTCGGGGTCGCGCCACACCGACGACAGCATCGGGTCGAGCGTGAACGCGATCAGCATCGAGAGCATCACGGCGAACGCGACCGTGACGCCGAACTGCTTGAAGAAGCGGCCGATGATCCCGCCCATGAAGCCGATCGGCATGAACACGGCGACGATCGTGAAGGTGGTTGCGGCGACCGCCAGGCCGATCTCCTTCGTGCCGTCGAACGCGGCGTCCCGGTGGTGCTTGCCCATCGCCTGGTGGCGCACGATGTTCTCGCGCACGACGATCGCGTCGTCGATCAGCAGGCCGACGCAGATCGACAGTGCGAGCAGCGTGACGAGGTTGATCGAGAAACCCATCGCGAACATCACCAGGAAGGTGCCGATCAGCGAGATCGGCAGCGTGAGCCCGGTGATCACGGTCGAGCGCCAGGACGACAGGAACAGGAACACGATGACGACCGTGAGCAGCGCGCCTTCGACGATGTTGCGCTGCACGCTCGACACCGAGTTGCGGATCGCGGTCGAGGCGTCGCGAACGACCGAAACGCTCACGTCGGGCGGCAACTCGGCGGCGAGGGCGGCGACGGTGCGTCGCACGCTGTCGACGACCGCGATCGTGTTTTCGCCCTGCGCGCGGACCACGTCGAGCGAGACCGCCCGCCCGCCGTCGACCAGGGCGCTGGTCTCGGGTTCCTCCTCGCCGTCGATCACGTCGGCGACCTGCGCGAGGTAGACGGGCTGGCCGCCGCGCCGCGCGACGATGATGCGTCCGAAGTCGGCGACGTTCGTCATGCGGGCGCGGATCTGCACGACCTGCTCGCGGTCGCGCGAGACCAGGGTGCCTGCGGGCAATTCCTGGTTCTCGCTGGCCAGCGCCTGCACGACCTGGTCGACGCCGACCTTGAGCGCCTCCATGTCGGCCGGGCGCAGGTCGACCTGCACCTCGCGGCGCACGCCGCCCACCAGCGTCACGCGGCCCACGCCGCGCACGTTCTCGAGCCGGCGCTTGACGACCTGGTCGGCCAGCGTGGTCAGTTCGCGCGCGTCGCGCTGCGGCGAGCGGATCGCCAGCGACACCACCGGCACCTCGTCGGGGTTGAAGCGCGTGACCAGCGACTCCTTCACGTCCTCGCGCAGCAGCGGCCGGACCAGCGCGATCTTCTCGCGCACGTCCTGCGTGGCCTGTGCCGGATCTACCGTCAGGTCGAAGCGGATGATGACGACCGAGTTACCCTCGAACGAACGCGACGACAGCTCGTAGACGCCGCTGATCGTGTTGACCTGTTCCTCGATGCGCCGCGTGATGTCCGACTCGACCACCTCGGGCGACGCGCCCGGCCAGGCGGTCGACACGACGACGACGGGAAACTCGACGTTGGGGAACTGCTCGACTGGCAGGCGGTGGTACGAGAAGATCCCCAGCACCAGGAACGCGAGCATCATCATGGTCGCGAAGACCGGATGATTGATCGAGACGCGCGTGAACCACATCAGGGGCTCCGGCGCGCTTCGGCCGACGTCGGGCGGGGTGCCGGCGGCGCGATGGCGACGCGACTTCCCGCGCGCAGCGCGCCGAGGTTGACGCCGACGATGTGGTCGCCGGCCTTCAGGCCGTCGAGAACCTCGGCCAGCCCGATCCCGCCCTGACCCACCGGTGCGGACTCGTCGCGCAGGCCGACGCGCAGGTCACGCTCGACCAGCCGGCCGTCGTCGATCAGGTACACGAACTGGCGTCCTCCCGCGTCGCGGATCGCCGACAGCGGCACGACCAGCACGTCGCGCCGCACGTCGAGCGCGAGCCGGCCCTGCGCGAACATGCCGGCGCGCACGCGCGATCCATCGGAGGGGAAGGACAGCGCGATGTAGACAGGGACCGAGCGCGTGCCGGCCTGCGTGGCCGGATTGATCCTTGCCACGCTGCCGACGTGCTCGCCGGCGACGCCCTCGATCGACAACCTGACCGGCTGGCCGACGCTTACCGACGCGATGTCGCTGGCCGGCACCGGCGCCTCGATCTCCATTCGCGACAGGTCGACGATGGAGACCACGCGGCTGTCGGCGGGCAGCTTCTCGCCGGCCTGCGCGAAGCGTTCGGCCACCACGCCCGACATCGGGGCCGTCAAGCGGGTGTCGGCGAGCGCCTTGCGCGCCTGGCTCAGCTGGGCCGCGGCGGCGTCGCGGGCGGCGGCCGCGATGTCGACCGCCGAGCGCGCATTGTCGAACGCGTTCTGCGAGATGAATTGCCTGTCGAGCAGCTGGCGATTGTTCTCCAGCGTGCGCTGCGCCTGCGCGAGCTGCGCCTGCGCCGAACGCAGCTGCGCGTCGCGTTCGCGCACGCGCAACTCGAAGTCGGCCGGGTCGAGGCGCGCGACGAGTTGGCCGCTGCGGACCTGTTCGCCTTCGCGCACGGCGAGCTGCACGATTTCACCGGCCACTCGGGTCTTGACGGTCGTGCGGTCGACCGGCGTCAGCGTGCCCGTGACCGGAATCGTGCGGGAGATCGATCCCGCGCCGACGGTGTGCAGGTCCGTGCTGGCGAACTCGATCGCAGCGGACGTCGGCGCGTCGCCGGCGGCATTGCGCGCAGCGCCGGTCGCGCCGGTCGCGGGCACGGTCGCCGGTGCGTCTGCGCCCGTCGGCGCGCGGGCCGCCCGGTCGGGACGCAGGGCGAGCATCGCGCCGCCTGCCGCCAGCGTCAGCGCGGCCACGGCCGCCAGCCAGCGCTTCACGATGCGCGTCCTGCGGAGGCGGGCCCGGGCCGGGGCGCGAGCGCGCCCAGCACGTAGTCGAGGTGGGTGTCCAGGAAGCGCTCGACCGGGACGTCCAGCGCGGGCGGGCAGCAGGGCAGGATCGAGTGCGCCCAGATCGCGCGCATCACCATCGGCGACATCCACAGGTGGATGCTCGCGTCGACGTCGACCGACCGGAACTCGCGCTGGCGGATCCCGCGCTCGACGATCGACCGTAGCAGCATCGCGTTGCGCAGCACCACTTCCTGCTGGAAGAACCTCGCGAGCTCCGGGAAGTTGCCGGCTTCGCCGACCACCAGCTTGGCGATGCCGGCCAGCCGGGTCGCGCCGAAGCACGTCCACCATTGCCGGAAGAAGCCACCGAGCAGTTCGGCGCTGCTGGCGCTCGACTCGGCGACGTCGCGCTCGAAGGCTTCGATCAGCGGCACGATGTTCTGCCGCACGACGGCCTTGAACAGGTCTTCCTTGCTCGCGTAGTACAGGTAGAGCGTGCCCTTGC
>DAORSF010000012.1:13136-15162 GCA_035443405.1 Burkholderiaceae bacterium
ACGGCCTTGAACAGGTCTTCCTTGCTCGCGTAGTACAGGTAGAGCGTGCCCTTGCTGACGCCAGCGCGCGCGGCGACGTCGTCGAGTCGCGTGGCGGCGAAACCCTTTTCGACGAACAGCTCGAGCGCCGCGTCGAGCAATTCGCCGGGGCGGGATTCCTTGCGGCGTTCCCACCGCGGCGGACGCGGCGATCGACGGGGTTCGGAGAGGCGGGCGGCCATGTTAAATGACTAAAGAGTCATTAATTCTAGGCCGGAAGCGACCGCGCGTCAAAAGCGCCGGCGCGACGGGCCCTGGTGGGTCCGCGGTCAGTCCGCGGCAGCGTCCGGCACCGCGGGTCCCATCGCGGCGAGCACTTCGTCGAGGTTCTGCGGCATGCCCAGCGCGTTGAATCCGCAGTCGACGTAGTGGATTTCGCCGGTCACCCCGCCGCCGAGCGCCGACAGCAGGTACAGCGCGGCGCCGCCGAGCTCGTCGAGCTCGACGCCCCGGCGCAGCGGCGCGGCGAGCGTGTTGTACTTGTAGATCGCGCGAGCGCTGCCGATCACCGCCCCGGACAGCGTGCGCATCGGCCCGGCCGACACCGCGTTCACACGGATGCCCCGAGGACCCAGGTCGGCTGCCAGGTAACGCGTCGATGCCTCGAGCGCCGCCTTGGCCACGCCCATCACGTTGTAGTTGGGCATCACCTTCTCGGCACCGTAGTAGCTGAGCGTGATCGCGGCGCTGCCGGGCTTCATCAGCGTGGCGGCGCGGCGCATCACCGACGTGAACGAGTAGCACGAGACGTGCATCGTGTGCAGGAAGTTGGCCAGCGAAGTGTCGATGTATCGGCCCTTCAGTTCGTCCCGGCTCGAGTGGGCGATCGCGTGGACCAGGAAGTCCAGCGACTCCCACTCGCTGCGGATCCCCGTGAAGGCAGCGTCGATCGCGTCTTCGCTTTCGACGTCGCAGTCGAGCAGGAGCTGCGAGCCGGCTTCGCCGGCCAGCGCCGCGACCCGCTTTCGCATCGCGTCGCCCTGGAAGGTGAAGGCCAGCTCGGCGCCGTGCGCGCGCAGCGTGCGCGCGATCCCCCACGCGATCGAGCGGTCGTTGGCGACGCCCATGATCAACCCGCGTCTCCGCGCCAACAGGCTCGAGGCGCCGGACGCGATCGGCTCGCCCACGGTCAGTCCTCGTAGCGCGACAGCGCCAGCGTGCAGTTGGTGCCGCCGAAGCCGAAGCTGTTGGAGAGGATCGTCTGGTGCTTCACGTCGTCGATGCGCGCGCGCGCGACCGGGATCCTGCCGACGCCCTCGTCCAGAGTCTCGATGTTGATGCTCGGCGCGACAAAACCGTGCTTCATCATCAGCAGGCAGTAGATGGCCTCCTGGACGCCGGTGGCGCCGAGCGAATGGCCGGTCATCGACTTCGTCGACGAGACGAAGGGCAACGCCTCGTCGGGCCGCCCGAACACCTCGCGGATCGCGTTGAGCTCGGTGATGTCGCCGGCCGGCGTGCTGGTGCCGTGGCTGTTGATGTAGGTGACCGGCGTGCTCACCGTGCGCAGTGCATTGCGCATGCAGCGCACCGCGCCTTCGCCGCTCGGCGCGACCATGTCGGCGCCGTCGGAGGTCGCGCCGTAGCCGGTGACCTCGGCGTAGATCTTCGCGCCGCGCGCCCTGGCGTGTCCGAGCTCCTCGAGCACCACCAGCCCGCCGCCGCCGGCGATGACGAAGCCGTCGCGGTTGGCGTCGTAGGCCCGCGAGGCGGTCTGCGGGCGGTCGTTGTACTTCGACGACATCGCGCCCATTGCGTCGAACAGCACCGACAGCGTCCAGTCCAGTTCCTCGCCGCCGCCGGCGAAGACGATGTCCTGCTTGCCCCACTGGATCAGTTCGGTGCCGTTGCCGATGCAGTGCGCCGAGGTCGAGCAGGCCGACGAGATCGAGTAGTTGACACCCTTGATCCGGAAATTGGTCGCCGCGGTCGCCGAAGTGGTCGACGACATGCAGCGCGGCACCATGTAGGGGCCCACCCGCTTGGG
>DAORSF010000013.1:0-15072 GCA_035443405.1 Burkholderiaceae bacterium
AGGTTGCCGAGGACTGCGAATTCCGCGCGATGGTGCCGGTGAACCTGCGCCCGCCGTCGGAGCCGGTCGAAGGCCTGGGCAATCGCTTCGGCCTGGTGCCGCTGTGCCTGCCGGTGGGAATCGCGAATCCGGTCGCAAGGGTGCACGAGGTGCGCCGGCGCATGGAGGGGCTGAAGGCGGGCTACCAGCCGGTCATCGCCTACGTGCTGCTCGGCGCGGCCGGCTTGCTGCCGCACGCGGTGCAGAAGCAGGTGCTCGAGTACCTCGGCAACAAGGGCAGCGCGGTCATGACGAACGTTCCCGGGCCGACCGAGCCGATCCGCATGGCGGGTGCGGAGCTGTCGCGGATAATGGTCTGGGTGCCGCAGTCGGGCGACATCGGCATCGGCGTGTCGATCCTGTCGTACGCCGGTGGCGTGCAGTTCGGCGTGATGAGCGACACGGCGTTGTGTCCCGATCCGCAGGCGATCATCGACGGCTTCGCGCCGGAGTTCGAGCGGCTCGTCCTCGCGCTCGCGATGCTGCCCAACGGCTTCCTGGCAGGGCGCGAGCTCGCGCCCGGCGAGCTCGAACACGCGCTGCTGCTGGAGGCCTCGTGAACCCGGACGCCAACGACGCCGCGCAGGCACAGCGCGTTCTCGCGTTCTGGTTCGACGGCCCCGACGGCTCGTTGCGCGGCCAACCGCGCAGGGAATGGTTCGACAAGGACCCGGCGTTCGACGCGCAGATCCGCGCGGACTTCGGCACGCTGATCGAGCGCGCGCTTGCCGGCGACTGCGACGACTGGGGACGCGACGCGCCGACCGCGCCGGCGCTGGTCATCGTGCTCGACCAGTTCACGCGCAACGCGTTTCGCGACACGCCCCGCATGTTCGCGGGCGACGCGGCGGCACTCGCGACGGCGCGGCGCATCGTCGACGCGGGCTGGGACCGCGGCTACGATCCGTTGGTTCGCAAGTTCTGCTACCTGCCGTTCGAACACTCCGAGTCGCTGGACGACCAGCGCGAGGCGCTCCGCCTGTTCGACGATCTCCGCGGCGACCCGCGCACGGCGGACGCGTGGACCTGGGCAAAACGCCACTACGACGTCATCGAGCGCTTCGGGCGTTTTCCGCACCGCAATGCGATTCTCGGGCGGCCGTCGTCGGATGCCGAACTCGCGTTCCTGCGCGAGCCAGGCTCGGGTTTCTGAGTCGCCGGATGACGGGCACCGGCCAGCGAGGCTGAGCGCGCGTGGCGCTGCACATTCGCTTCGATCATCGCTTCGAGCGCCTGGCCGACGCGCTGCTCGATGCGCTCGACGGCTCGGCGGGCAATCCATTGGCGGAGTCCACGGTGATCGTGCCCAGTGTCGGCGTCGGCCGCTGGCTCCAGCGCCGCGATGCAAGCCGGCACGGCGTCAGCGCGCGGATCAGGCCGGAGTTCCCGGGAAGATGGCTCTGGCGGACGATGCGCTCGGCGATGCCCGACCTGCCGGAGCGGTCCCCGTTCGAGCCCGAGCGGGTCCGATGGGTGCTGATGGAGCTGCTCGGCGAGCTGCCCGGGCACGCCGATTTCGAGTTGTTGCGCCGGCGTGTTCGCGACGAGGGCTCGCTGGAGCGGTTGTCGCTCGCCGACGCGCTCGCCGTGCGCTTCGAGCGCTACCTTGCGTATCGGCGCGACTGGCTCGCGCGCTGGCAGCGGGGGCAGTGGGCAGTCGGCGAACGGCCGCTGGGCGCGCACGAGCCCTGGCAGCGCTGGCTCTGGCAGCGGCTGCTCGAACGCCTGCCGCAGGTCCGCGACGTGCATCCGTACGACCAGTTCGCCCGGCTGCTGGACGGCGACGATGCTCGCCTGCTTGGCCGGTTCGGCGAGCGCAGCGTGGCGATCCTTGGCCGGGTCGACCTCTCGCCCGAGCAGTTCGCGCTGCTCGGGCGGCTCGCGTCGTGGATGGACGTGTCGTTCTTTGCGCCCGATCCGTGCCGCGAACTGTGGACCGACATGCTGGATTCTCGCCAGCTCGCGGCGATCCGCGAGCAAAGGCCGGATGTTGCCTGGCTGTACGACGGTGAGCCGGCGTTGCTCGGCAACTGGGGCAGGGCGCATCGCGACTTCGTGGCGCAGCTGCTGTCGCTCGAAGAGCGCTTCGAGACGCAGGCCGAAGCGCCCGGCCGCGACGACGCGACGCCGTTCGGCGCATCCGGCCACGGGACGGCTCCCGGGCCCCTGCAGGCGCTGCAGGCCGCCGTGTTCGCGCGCAGCGACGCGCCGTGGCGCGACGTCGTGCGCGACGACGGTTCGGTCGCGGTGATCGGCGCGCACGGCCTCGTGCGACAGGCCGAGCTGCTGCACGAGTCGCTGCTCGAGTGCTTCGAGACGCTGCCGTCGCTGTCGCCGGGCGAAGTCGTCGTCTATTGCGCCGATCTCGAGGCTGCCGCATCGGCGATCGAAGGCGTCTTCGACAGCCAGCCCGAGCCCCGCCGGATCCCGATCTCGATCAGCGGCCGCGCGCCGCGCATCGATCCCCTGGTGGCTGCGGTCGAGGGAATGCTCGCGATGACGCTGCAGGGCGTCTCGGCGCTGGCGCTCGACGAGTGGTTGCGCGGCCCGGCCGTCATGGAAGCACTGGCGCTCGACGCTTCCGAGGTCCAGTCGCTGCTCGGCTGGTTCGACGCCGCAGGTGCGCGCCGCGGCCTCGACGCCGAAGAGGGGTCACCCAAGCACAACGTGCGCACCGCGGTCGAGCGCCTGTTGCTCGGAGCGGCGATGGGCGAAGCGGCGACGGTCGGCGAGCTGCTCTCGGTCCCCGGCGCGCAGGGTACGCGCGCGCGCGCCCTCGATGCCTGGCTGCGCGTCGGCGACGCGCTCGCGGACCTGCGCGAGGCGGCGCGCGAGCCGCACCCGCTGGCCGACTGGTGCGCCGCGCTCGCTGCTGCGGTCGATTCGGTCTTCGGTACGGTGCGGCGCCACGCGGGCGGCCTGCAGCGCGTGCACGATGCACTGTCGGACCTGCTGGCCAGCGCCGCGGGAATGCCCGCGGTGGCGCTCGACGCGGCTGCGTTCGGTCGCGCATTCGCCGACGCGCTCGCGCGCAGCGCCACCGCGGCAATGCCGTCCGGTGCCGTCACCGTGTGTCCCATCGGCAGCCTGCCGGGCGTGCCCTTCCGCGTGGTTTGCCTGTTCGGCATGGACGAGGGGGCGTTTCCGCGCAAGGGCGGCCTGGACGAGCTCGACCTGATGCGGCGCGCGCCGCGCTTCGGCGACCGGCTCGCGCGCATCGACGATCGAGGCGTCTTCCTCGACGCGGTGCTCGCGGCGCGCGACCGATTGATCGTGTCGTGTCGCAGCCGCAACGCGCGCGACGACACGCCGCTCAACCCGTCACCGCTGGTGGGCGAGCTGCTGGCCTACCTGTCGGCGCGACTGGCCGCGGATGCCGGCGGTGCGCCGCTCGACCTGATCCGGCGGCGGCATCCCGCACCTGCCGCCGGGCCCGCACTCGTCGAGTACCCGCTGCACCCGTTCTCGGCGCGCAGCTTCGCCGGCATCGGCAGCTACGCGCAGGAGTGGGTCGCGGCGGCGCACGGGCTCGCGCGGCCGCTGCGCGAACGTGCTCCGTCCGTCGGTCCGCTCGTTGCCGTCGCGGACCCGGGCGATGTCCCCGTGCAGGCGGAGACGATGCCGGTCACGCTGCCGATCGAGAGCGTGCGCAATGCGCTCGCGGCGCCGGCCGCCACCTGGCTTCGCGAGTCGCTGGGGCTGCGCCTGTTGCGCGAGCACCTGGTCCCGGACGAGACCGAGCCGCTGTGGTCCGACCAGGACGACCGCGCCTGGGTGCAGGCCTGCGTCGAGCGGCTGCTCGCCGGCACGGACCCGCAGCGCCTGGTCGACGAAATGGCGATCGCGCCGCAGACTGCGGCCGGCGCGCCCGGGCGCAGCCACGCGTCCCGGTTGGTGCAGCGCGCGCTCGCGCTCGTTGCCGAGGCCGCTTGCGGTCCGACGGTGTCCGCGACCGGCACCGACCGAATCGTTGCCGCCATCGGCGAGGTCCGGTTGACGATGGCCGTGCCGGCGCTCGACGCCCGGCAGCAGCCGGTGTTCGCGAGCGCCTTTCCGCTGGGCCCGCATGCGCTGATCGACGCCTGGCTGCGCACCGCGCTGTGGCGCGACGCACACGGCGAGGGACCGCCGGCGCGGCTGGTCGCGCTCGATGCAACCGTCGAGTTGCGTGTCGACGACCCGCAGCGAAGCCTGCGGCACGCGCTGCAGTGGGCATCGCGCATCGCGCGCGAGCCGCTGGCGCTCTTTCCGCGGAGCTGGCTGCGCTACGCGCTGGAACTCGAGCGACCCGGGCGCGGCGGCGGGCAAGCGGCATCGCCGGTCGGCGAGCAGGCGGCACGCGAGCAGGCGGCACGCGAGCGTGCGGCGCGCGAGCGTGCGCGCGAGACGCTGGCCGGCAGCGAATTCGGCGCCCGCAGCCCCGAGTTGCAGCGGCCGGCCGAGCAGGCCCTGTTCCGCGACGCGGAACCGGACATCGACCAGGTGCTCGAGCTCGGCGAGCGCGCCTATCGGCCGATGTTCGACGACATCGACGTGCGCGTGCGGCGAAGGGACGCAACGTGAGCCCCGATCTGAACGCGCACCCGGTGTTCGACGCCGGCATCCTGCACGGGCTGCACCTGCTCGAGGCGGATGCCGGCACCGGCAAGACCTGGACCATCGCCGGGCTCGTGGTTCGCGCGCTGATCGAGCGCGAACTCGGTCTCGAGCAGCTGCTCGTGGTGACGTTCACGAACGCGGCGACCGCCGAACTCGGTGCGCGAATCCGGCAGCGGATCGCAGAGCTCGAACGACGGCTCGATGACCGTCTCGAAGGCCGCGCCCCGACGGTGTTCGAGCCGTTCTGCGTCGCCTGCGACGCGCGCCTCGACGACGCGGCCGCCCGGCGCGCGCGATCGGCGCTGCGCGTGGCGCTGGCGCGCGTCGACGAGATGGCGGTCCACACGATTCATGGCTACTGCCAGCGCGTGATCGACGAGCACGCGATGTCGATCGGCGTGCCGGCAGGGTTGCGTGCGAGCGCCGACGCGGTCGATCCGCGGCTGGACCGGCTGTCCGACTGGTGGCGCGAACAGGCGCGTGAAGCATCGCCGGCTCGGCTGCTGGCCTTCGGGCTTGCCGGGCTCACGCCGGACGTGCTGCGCGACGCGGTGCGTGCAATCTCGGCGCAGCCTCTGGCGCGCGTCGAACCGGCGGCAGGCGACTGGCGTCGGGTCGAGGTCGAACTGGCCGAGGTGCGCCGGAGCCTCGCCGACGCGCTCGAGCGCGAGGGCGATGCGCTGCTCGACTGGGTCGGCGTCAGGGACAACGTCGACGGCAGGCGCATGCGCGTCGACTGGGCGCGGGGCTGGCTCGACGCGCTGCGCGGCTTCTGTCTCGACCCGCACGCGACGGCGGTTCCCGAGCAGGTTTCACGGCTCGCCAGCGAACGCTTCGGCGGTCGTTTGCCGCCGTCGGCGATCCCGGGGCACTGCGATCGGCTCCTGCAGGTGGCTGCGGCGATCGAGCGCCTGCCGGCCTGGATCGCACAGGAACTCGCCGCCGAATGTGCGGCGAGCCGCGAGGCCGACCTGGCGCGGGCTCGCTCGCTCGGCTTCGACGACCTGCTGCGCGCGGTGCACGACGCGCTCGCGGATCCGGTCGCCGGCGCACAGCTGGCGCGCGCGCTGCGCGAGCGCCATCCGATGGCGCTGATCGACGAGTGCCAGGACACCGACGCGCTGCAGTGGGCCATCTTCCGCCGGATCTACGTCGAGGCGGACACCGCGCCCGAGCGCGCCGGTCGCGCCGTCGAGCCCGCGCTGGTGCTGGTCGGCGATCCGAAGCAGGCGATCTACGCATTCCGCGGCGCCGACGTCTACTCGTACCTCGGCGCGCGCGAGGCCGTGGGAAGGATTCATCGGCTCGACGAAAACCAGCGCTCGGGTCCCGGGCTGATCGCCGCGGTCAACGCGCTGTATCGACGCGACCGGCCGTTCCTGGTCGAAGACATCGCCTTCGCCGGTTCCAGGGTGGGCGCGCGACCGCGGCGTGCGTTCGGAATCGACGATTCGCCGCAGCGTGCGCCGATGACGGTGGTGCGCCTCGAGCCCGATCCGCAGACCGGCTGGCTGAACGCCGGCGCCGCGCGGCGCCAGGCGATCGACGCCTGCGTGTCCGAGATCGGGCGCCTGCTCCGCTCGGGTGCGCGGCTGGACGACGCTGCGCTCAGGCCCGCCGACATCGCGGTGCTGGTCAATACGCATTGGCAGGGTGCCGCGATCAAGCGCGCACTCGCGGCGAGCGGCATCGGGGCCGCCGAAGTGTCGCGAGACAGCGTGCTCGAGACGCTCGAGTGCGCCGAGTTGATGCGCGTGCTAGCCGCGATCGCGGAACCCGGCGAACCGGGCCTGATGCGCTCTGCGCTGGCCACGACTCTGGTGGGCGGGACTGCCGACGGCCTGCTGGCGCTCGATCGCGATGCGCAGCGCGCACTGTCGTCGTCGGCGAGCTTCGCGCGTGCGGGCGACGATTGGCTCCGCCACGGTCCGATCGCAGCGCTGCGCCGGCTGATTCGCGAAGCGGGCGTCGGCGCGAGGCTGGCCGCGGTGCGCGACGGCGACCGGCGACTGACCAACCTGATGCACCTCGTCGAACTGCTCGGCGACGACGACGAAGCGCGGCGCGGCCCGCAGCAGGCGCTGCGCGCGCTCGCGCGGCGCCGGGCGGCGGATTTCGCGCGCGACCGTGACAGCGAGGAATTGCGCCTCGAAAGCGACGAGGACCTGGTGCGGATCCTGACCGTGCACAAGAGCAAGGGCCTCGAGTTCCCGGTGGTGTTCCTGCCGTTCGCCTGGTCGGCGAAGCCCGCCGCAGCGCCGTTGCCGCGCGTGCGCCACGAGCGGGAGGCCGGGGCGGGTTGGCGCGCGGTGCTCGACTTCGCGCCGACCGCGCAAGCGGCACGGCAGTCGGCGACCGAGTGGCACGCCGAGGCGCTGCGGACGATGTACGTCGCGCTGACGCGCGCCGAGCAGCGCTGTTACCTGTTCTGGGGCGCCGCGGCGGGTGCACAGTACTCGCCGCTGGCGTGGCTGCTCGCCGGGCTCGATCCCGTGGCACAACAGGACTGGCGCGCCGGACAGAAGGGAACGCCGCCGCTGGGACCCGATGCCATCGACCATGCGCTCGACGCCTGGAAGGCGCGCGCGGCCGCGAGCGGAACGACCGCGCTGGCCGTGGTCGACACGCCGACGCTGGTCGCGGCGCTTCAGCGCGGCCGAGCCGGTGCGGGCTCGAGCGACTCGCGAGACTCGCGTGACTCGCTAGCGGAGGCCGCCGCTGGTACGGACGGCACCCCGGACGATTCGCGTGTGTCGGCCGGGACCGCGCCGTTGGGCGTCCGGCCCTGGCGCACCGTGATCGCGGCGCCGTCGATCGCGACCAGCTTCAGCGCGATGGCGAATGCCGCGTCGCGCGACGACCCGGGCGGCGCGATCGCCGCGCAGGATGCCGTCGATCGCCCCGATCACGACCAGCAGCCGCTACCGCCCGAACCGGCGCCGGCGGGCGGATCGGCTGCCGACGCGGCGCCGGCGCTCGAAGCCGCGATCCGTTTCCGCTTTCCGTCCGGGACGCAAGCGGGGGTGTGCCTGCACGGCGTGCTCGAAGAGGCACGATTCGACCTGCCATTCGATCGTCGGGCGGTGGCCGATCGCCTCGCGCGAGGCGGCTACCGGCGGATCGACGCGGGCCAGGTCGCCGAGTGGCTCGAGCAGGTGGTCGCGACGCCGATGCGCGCGCCGCGCGGCGAGATCGTCCGGCTGGCGGAGGTGCCCTCGCACCGACAGGTGCGCGAGCTGGACTTCCTGATGGCCGGCGCCGGCGTGTCCGATCGCGCAATCGTCGAGGCGGTCGACGCCGAGTTCGGACTCGACGTGGTCGCGGGCGGCTCGCGCTGGAGCGGCTTCCTGCGCGGCTTCATCGACCTCGTGTTCGAGCACGGCGGTCGCTACTACCTGCTGGACTGGAAGAGCAACCATCTCGGCGACACGGTTCGGCACTACGCAGCCGACGCGCTCGCGACCGCGATGCGCAGGCATGCCTATCCGCTGCAGGCGAGCCTTTACACGCTCGCGCTGCATCGCTGGCTCAGGCGCCGATTGCCGGCGTACGACTACGACAGCGACTTCGGCGGCGTCTTCTACGTCTTCCTGCGCGGCGCCGGCCTTCCGGCCCCGAGTGGTGGCACGGCGGCTGGCCATGCGGCGGGTGGCGATGCGGCCGGCGTGCACGCGAGTCGCCCGAGCCGGGCGCTGATCGACCGGCTCGACCGCCTGTTCGCGACCGCGCCGAGGAGCGAAGGCGGATGACCCGCGCCGTCGAGCCGCCGACGAGAGTGGCCCGCGAGTTCGGCCGGACGATCCAGGCGGTGCACGCTCGTCTCGGCGGCGATGCCGAGGCGGCGTCGACGGTCGGCCGGTGGGGCACGCAGGCATGGCGCGAGGCCGACGCGGGACACGTCTGCGTGGACGTCGACGACGCTGCGGCACGCGACGCGCTGGCCGCGAGTCCGCTGGTCGGGCCCGCCGCCGAACCGAGGCCGCTCGTCCTCGAACGCGGTGCGCTGTACCTGTACCGGTTGTGGCGCGCGGAGTCGACGCTGGCGGCGGCGGTGCGCGCGCTCGACGAGCCGTCGCCGCTCGCGCCGGTCGACGCCGTTGCGCGGGCCATCGCCGGCCTGTTCGGCGACGTATCCGGCGGCGCCGATCCGGGCGATCCGCAACAGCGCGCGGTCGCCAACGCGTTGGGACGTCGTCTCACCGTACTCTCCGGCGGTCCCGGCACCGGCAAGACGACGACGCTCGCACGACTGCTGATCGCATACGCCGGGCTCGCGCCGCGCGCGCGCATCGTCTATGCCGCGCCGACCGGGAAGGCGGCGGCGCGCCTGGCGCAATCGCTCGCCGCGCAGTTGCCCCGGCTCGACCCGTCGGGCTCGCTGCGCGCGCGCTTGCCGGCAGCGGGCCAGACCGTCCACCGGCTGCTCGGCGCGCGTGCCGGCGCGAGCGGACATTCGCCGCTGGACTACGACCTGGTCATCGTCGACGAGGCGTCGATGCTCGACATCGAACTCGCCGCGCGCCTTTGCGCGTCGATCGGGCCGCAGTCGCGGCTGGTGCTCGCCGGCGATCGGGACCAGCTTGCGTCGGTCGAGGCTGGGGCGGTGTTCGCCGACCTGTGCGCGGCGCCACTCGACGGCGTGGTCGTTCTCGAACGGAACTACCGCCAGCAGGACGCCCCGGACATCGGCGCCCTTGCGGCGCGGATCCGCGACGCGTCCGGACACGGGGCCGCGGCGTCGGCCGACTGGCCCGCCACGGTCGCGCGGGCGGACGCGACACCTGCGGCGATCGTCGAAGAGGCGCTCGGCGCGTGGCGCGACGCCTTCGATGCGGTCGCTGCCGGCGCGGCGCCCGCGCGGGTGCTCGCCGCTTACGACGCGCACCGCATGCTCGCGGCGATGCGCGATGGGCCGGTCGGCGTCGACGCGCTCAACCGTGCGCTCGCGCAGCGCGTGCGCCGGCTCGCCGCCGAACCGGCATCGACCGACTGGTATGCCGGGCGGCTGGTGATGGTGACGAAGAACCTGTCCGGGCTCGGCCTGTTCAACGGCGACGTCGGCGTGTGCCTGGCGGATCCGCGGGGCGGCGGCGAAGGACTCGTGGTCGCGTTCGGCGCGGCCGGTGACGTGCGCCTGTTCCCGGTGCTGCAGATGCCGGCTTGCGACGATGCCTGGGCGATGACCGTGCACAAGGCGCAGGGCTCGGAGTTCGAATCGGTCGCGTTCGTGCCGGCGCCCGTCGGGCATCCGCTGAACACGCGCGAACTGGTCTACACGGGCCTGACGCGCGCGCGAAGCCGGCTGAGCGTCTGGGGCTCGCGCGAAGCGATCGACGAGGCGGCGCGCCGTCCCACGCAGCGCCATGGGCGCCTGGCCGACAGGCTGGCCGAGCGATCGGCGGGGCGATGAACCGGCAGCTGCTGCTGCGGCTCTTCCCGTTCCTGCGCTGGTGGCCGCGCGTCGACCGGCACAGCGTGCGTGCGGACCTGGTCGCGGGGCTGGTCGGCGCGCTGATGGTCCTGCCGCAGGGTCTCGCCTTCGCCACGCTCGCCGGCCTGCCGCCCGCGTACGGCCTGTACTGCGCGATTGTCCCGACGATCGTCGCCGCGCTGTACGGCTCGTCGATGCACACCGTCTCGGGCCCGACCAACGCGCTGTCGCTGATGACCTTCGCGGCGCTCGCGCCGCTGGCGGTGCCCGGGTCCGGCGACTACGTCCAGATGGCCGCGGCACTCGCCTTCCTGGCCGGGCTGGTCATGCTCGCGCTCGGCGCGCTGCGGCTCGGCCTGCTGGTGAACTTCATCTCGCAGCCGGTGATCGTCGGGTTCACCGCCGGTGCCGGCGTGCTGATCCTGGTGAGCCAGCTCGGGCCGCTGACCGGCATCGACGTGGCGCCGGGCACGTCGCTCGCCGGGACGCTGGTGCGCGTGCTCGGCGGCCTTGGAGAGATCAAGCCTGCGGTCGTGGCCGTGGCTTCGGTCACCGTCGCAGTCAGCTGGGGCGTGCGCCGCCTGCGCCCGCGCTGGCCCAGCGTGGTGTTGGCGATGCTCGCCGGCGTCGCTGCCGCGGTGGCGCTGAACGCCGCCTTCGGCGACGGGGCGACCAACATCGCAATGCTCGATCCGATCGAGCGTCGCCTGCCGCCGCTGTCGTGGCCGCATTTCGATCCGCGTGCGCTCGGGCAGCTGAGCGGGGTCGCCGTCGCGGTGGCGATCGTGTCGCTGACGCAGTCGGTCTCGATCGCCAAGGCCATCGCGCTGCGCACTGGCCAGCGCATCGACGGCAACCAGGAGTTCATCGGACAGGGCCTGTCCAACATCGCGGCCGGTCTGTTCTCGGGCTTTCCGACCAGCGCCTCGGTGAATCGATCGGGACCCAACCTGGAAGCGGGCGCGGTCACGCCGATGGCCGCGGTGTTCTCGGGCGTGCTGCTGGCGGCCATCGTGCTGGCCTTCGCACCGCTGGTCGCCTGGCTGCCGCTGCCGGCGGTCGCCGGCGTGCTGTGCCTGGCCGGCTGGTCGCTGATCGACGTGAAGCGCATCCATGCGACGCTGCGCGTGAGCCCGCCGGAGGGCGGCGTGCTGCTGCTCACGCTGGTCGCGACGCTGCTGATGCGGCTGGAGGTCGCGGTGCTGATCGGCGTCGCGGCGTCGCTGGTGCTGTACCTGAACCGCACGTCCCGACCGACCATGCAGAGCCTGGTGCCGGATGCCCGCGACCCGGAGCGGCCCTTGACCGCCGTCGCACCCGACCGGCGCGAGTGCCCGCAGCTCAAGATCATGAGCGTCGAAGGCTCGATCTACTTCGGTGCGGTCAACCACGTTGCGACGCACTTCGACACGCTGCGCGAGTTCTCGCCGGCCCAGAAGCACCTGCTGCTGGTCACGCGCAACGTCAACTTCATCGACGTCGCCGGCGCCGACCTGCTCGTATCGGAAGCGCGGCGCCGCGTGGTGGACGGCGGTGCGCTGTACCTGTACGGACTGCGCCCGCAGGTCGCCGGATTCCTGGAGCGCGACGACGGCTTCGGGGCCATCGGTGGCGAGCGCGTCTTCGACAGCAAGCACGCCGCGATCGCCGCGATCTTTCCGCGCCTCGATCCGCAGGTCTGTCGCCGCTGCACCGCGCGGATCTTCTACGAGTGCCAGCAGGTCGAGCCGGTCAGCGAGGGCTGAAACCTCGCTCCATCTCGCGGCGGAACGCGACCGCCGCATCCTTCGCGTCGGTGCGCACGTCGCTCCATCGCACCGGCTGGCCGCCGGCCACCGGCCTCTTCAGGCGTACGCGATGCGCGAGCCCCAGAGGCAGGCCGCCGATGGCCAGCGAGTCGCCCGCCGGCATCAGCCGTCCGTAGACCGTGAAGCCGCCTTCGCCGTCCAGCGTCTCGCCGGCCTTCAGGTCGCGCTTGGCGGTCGCGACGACGTCGCCGTGCCAGGCCTCCGGAGAGCCGGTCGGTTCGTGCCGCAGACCGACCGAAGCGACACTGATGCCGAGTTCCAGGCCGATCAGGTGGTACGGCTTGTACATCGCGGTGAAGTTGCCGCTGCGATCCGTGACCAGGCCGTACTCGCGAAAGCAGCGGCGCACGTAGTCCGAGTCGCCGGCGAAGGTCACGTAGACGCCCCAGCGCAGGTCGCGGAACACGGGGCGGCCGTCGCGCTCGACGCTCGAGACCACCTCGACCTGGCCGCGGTGCTCGAGGCGGCCGCCATCCTCGCGCGGGCACAGCACTTGCGCGAGGTCGTCGACGCCGCAGGGCGGGAAAGACAGCCCGCCCGCCGCAGGTCGCAGGCCCGTGGCGTTGGCGACCGCCGCCATCTCGATCGCCGACTTCGTGCCATCGAGGAACGAGTTGAACATCTGCGCGTTCATGCCACCGAGCTTCGCTTCCTCGGCCGAGAGCCCGTAGTGCGACCAGACCGTGTCGGGCGTCGAGCGATGGTAGGCCGGCAGATACTTGGTTCCCTTGCCCGCGGCGACCACCTCGAAGCCGGCGGCGCGCGCCCAGTCGACCATCTCGCAGATCAGTGCCGGCTGGTCGCCGTAGGCGAGCGAGTAGACGATGCCGGCCTCGCGTGCGCGGCGCGCGAGCAGCGGGCCCGCCAGCGCGTCTGCCTCGACGTTGACCATGACGACGTGCTTGCCGTGCTCGCAGCAGCCCAGCACGTGGGTGATCCCGGCCGACGGGCTTCCGGTCGCGTCGATGACCAGTTCGATTTCCGGGGCAGCGATCAGCGCCTGCGCGTCGTCGAGGATTCGCGTCGTCGACCGGCGCGCGGCCTCGGCCAGCGAGCGAGCGCCGAGGGCGGCCGCCGGCCAGCCGACGCGCCGCAGCGCCGCCTTCGCGTGGGCCGGCGACAGGTCGGCGACGCCGACCAGGTGTATCCCCGGCGTGCGCCGGGCCTGCGACAGGTACATCGAGCCGAACTTGCCGGCGCCGATCAGGCCGATCCGCAGCGGCCGGCCGTCGGCCGCCCGCTGGCGCAGCATGCGGTGCAGGTTCATGCGGCGGCGACCCGGCTCATTCGATCTCGCTGCGCGCCAGCTCGACGTCGAGCCGCTCCATCGCGTCCATCGGCTCGAAGGCGGCGGCCTCGGCGTACAGCGCTTCGGCGTCCTTCAGCGCCTTCTTGCCTTCGAGCATGACCAGCGCATTGGCATATTCGATGCGGGCGATCGCCGAATCCGGATTGAGCTCGAGCGCCTTGCGGAACAGCCGCAAGCCCTCGTCGCGCTTCGCGCCGTAGGTCATGCCCCCGATCATCGCGCCGACCTTGTCGATCACTTCGGCGTGAAAGGCGCCGAGCGCGATGTGCGCGTCGGCGTGCTTCGGCGCGAGCTTGATTGCCTGCGTCAGCGCGTCGCGGACCTTGCCGCCGAGTCCCTGCGCCAGCGCCCTGGTGACCGAGATGCCCTGGCCGTAGCGTCCGATCGCGTACGCGTAGTGGTAGTACGCGTTGGCGTTCTTCGGGTCGGCAGACTGCTGCGCCTCGCAACGTGCGGCGACCTCCTGGAACAGCTCGAGCTTCTTCTTCTCGGCCTTCTCGAGGTAGTTGGCGTAGATGTTGGTCGCCTTGCTGGCGACCCCGATTCCCGCGGCGCCCGCCTTCAAGCCGGCTTCGGCGGCCTGCTGGAAGCGCCCGGCGTGGTAGTCGATCCACGCGGCGGCGACCGAGCTGTCCTTCGGAAAGGGCTCGCAATCTCCGCGGTGCAGGCGTGCCCAGTGCTTCTTCAGCGTGGCGGGCGTGTACTCGTAGCGCTCGTCGGCGTGGGGAAACGCGGTCCACCTGGCCATGGTCGGCTCCTCGGTTGGTGTCGTGGGATCAGTTGCGGATGTACTCGCGCGAAAGGCGGGCGAACAGTGCGCGGCCCTCGTCCTCGAGCCAGGGGGCGAGCATCGACAGCACCTGGTGCGCGCCGCGCGCCATCGCCTCGCTCTGGTAGCCGGCTTCACCGAAGCGGCGCGCGTTGCGGATGTACTCGAACGAAAGCCAGTAGGTCGCAACGACGACCATGTTGGTCGCCAGCGACTCGATTTCACGGCCAGCGCCGGTCAGCGCCCCCGTTGCGGCCAGCGACTGGCACAGCGATCGCGCCGCGGCGGCCTTGCGGTCGACGATGGTCCGGAAGTGCATCTCGAGGCGCCGGTTGCGCGACAACAGGTCGTTCAGGTCGCGATAGATGAACCGGTGGCGCCAGATCGTCTCGAACATCAGGTGCAGGAACAGCCAGGCGTCCTCGAAATGGACCTCGCGGCGCAGCGGCCCGTCGAGCAAGGGATCGATTTCGCGCTCGAACTGCTCGAAGAGCGCATTGACGATGTCGTCCTTGTTGCGGAAGTGGTAGTAGAGGTTGCCGGGGCTGATGTTCATCTCGTCGGCGATCGCACTGGTCGTGACGTTTGGCTCGCCGAGATCGTTGAACAGCCGCAGCGAAAGCTCGAGGATGCGCTCACGGGTCCGCCGTGGCGGCTTTCGCTGCATGCTTCCCCCGTCGAATGGTTTGCCGTCGCGCGGCGCGTGGTCCGCGATGCGCGACGCGCGTCGCCGCATCTCCCGATGCGAGTGTACCGTGACTGGGGCGTCGCGAAGCCGCGTCCCGCGCGATCGCTCAGGATCCGGCGCCGGCGCGGCGTGCGTTCGCGATGTCCACGCAGCGGTCGAGGTCGTCGAGCGTGCGCCGCAGCCGGTCGAGCACGGCGGCCGCGTGCGTCAGGCGGGGCGGCACGTCGGTGCGCACCTCGCGGACGAGCCTGCGGGCCGGGTGCCGCAGCACCGCCGTGTTGATCGACAGGCCGTGCGGGCGCAGGACGGCGTCGAGTTCCGCCCGCCGCTCGAGAAGATCGGCTCGCGTTGCCAGGTACGCGTGCTCGCACAATCGGCGCCGGCTCGACAGGCTGAAGATGTTCGTGAAGAAGGTGTCGGCGTCGTCGC
>DAORSF010000014.1:0-14988 GCA_035443405.1 Burkholderiaceae bacterium
CACTCGACCATGACGGCTACGGCACCCTGCCCCCGATGCGGCGCGCAGAACGCGGCCGGCGCCCGCCAGTGCGACGCCTGTGGCGTCGGCTTGGGCGAGTCGGCCGGAGCAAGAGCGGATGTCGGCGGCGACGACGATCGTTCCGGGGACTTGCGGCAGGTCCTTGTGCTGCAGGCGCCGGCGACACGGGTCGATTGGCGTCGCGTGACGGCGGCGGTGGCCGCGACATCGCTGATTTCCGCGGCTGGCGCGTTGGCGATCTATGCCGTGCACCGGTCGATGCCCCTGGTGCCCCCAGGCTTCGAACGAACCGCGCGCCCTGCGCCTGCCCCCCCGCCGCCCGAGTCCGGCGACGATGCGCGCTTTCGGCACCTGCGCCGGCCGGAACCCGGCGCGGGCATCGTCGCGGCGCAACCGCCGCCGGCGTCCGCGCAACCCGACGCCCGTCCGGATGCGGCAACGTCCCCCGCGGCAGTGTCGCAGCCTCCTGCGCCGCCAAAGGCGCCGCCGTCCGAACCCCAACCGGCGCCCGCCGTAGCCGCCAGCACACGCCCGCAACTGCAGGCGCGCACCGGCGACCGGCTCGCGCCATTGCAGGCGGCCCAGTGCGGCGACCAGTCGCTGCTGGCCCGCGTGGTCTGCAACGAGCGCGTGCGCCTGCGTTTCTGCCGGGGTCGCTGGAACGACCATCCCGACTGCGAGGCCGCGAAGCCGCCGAATCAGGTCAACTGACGGCAGGCACCGGTCGCTTGCTGCACGCGGTGCGGTGCGCCGCGCGTGGCGTCGCCATCCGTCAGAACGCCGACTCGGGCATCGCGAGCACGCCGGGCGCGCCGTCGATCGCGGCCGATCTCAGCGCGTCGGCCTGGCTGAGGATGTGGTCGGCATGAAAGCGCGCCGTCGCAATCTTCGCGGCAAGGAACCGGGCGTCGCCTTCACCCGCCTTCAGCATCCCGTCGGCGGCCAGCGCCGCGCGCGCCATCTGCCAGCCCGACAGCACCACACCGGCCAGTTTCAGGTACGGCACGCTGCCCGCGAACACCGCGCGCACTTCTGCCTTCATGCCGCGGACCACGAAGTCGACCGCCTCCTCGAGCGCGGCGCTTCCCGCCGACAGCCGCGTCGCGATCGCCGTCAGGTCGGTGCCGCCTCGTGCCCTCAGCTGCGCCGCGGTCTCGCGCACTCGCGCGATCAGCGCGCGCGCGACCGCTCCGCCGTCGCGCGCGGTCTTGCGACCGACCAGATCGTTGGCCTGGATCGCGGTCGTTCCTTCGTAGATGGTGAGGATCCGCGCATCGCGGTAGTACTGCGCGGCGCCGGTCTCCTCGATGAATCCCATGCCACCGTGCACCTGGACGCCGAGCGAGGTCACTTCGAGCGACATCTCGGTCGACCAACCCTTGACGACCGGAACCAGGAACTCGTAGACCGCCATGTTCTCGCGACGCGCCGCATCGTCTGCCGCGTGGTGCCCGGCGTCGGAAGCGGCGGCGGCCACGTATGCGAGCGCGCGCGCCGCCTCGGTGTGCGCGCGCATCGTCATCAGCATGCGTCGCACGTCCGGGTGCCGGATGATCGCGACCGGCCCGCTCGAGCCGGCGACGTCGCGGCTCTGCACGCGGTCCCTCGCGTAAGCGACCGCGTGCTGGTAGGCGCGCTCGGCCACGGCGACGCCCTGCAAGCCGACCGCGAAGCGCGCCGCGTTCATCATCACGAACATGTACTCGAGGCCGCGGTTCTCCTCGCCGACCAGGTAGCCGATCGCGCCGGCGCCGACGTCGCCCTTGTCGTCGCCATAGAGCAGCACCGCGGTCGGGCTGGCCTTGATGCCGAGCTTGTGCTCGATCGACGCGCACCAGACGTCGTTGCGCCGGCCCCGCTCGCCGCCGGCGTCGACGAGGAACTTCGGCACCACGAACAGCGAGATGCCCTTCACCCCTTCGGGCGCGTCCGGCGTGCGCGCCAGCACCAGGTGCACGATGTTGTCGGCCATGTCGTGCTCGCCGAACGTGATGAAGATCTTCTGGCCGAAGACCCGGTACGTGCCGTCCGCCTGCGGAACCGCCCGCGCGCGCACCAGCGCGAGGTCCGAGCCGGCCTGCGGCTCGGTCAGGTTCATCGTGCCGGTCCACGAGCCGGAGATCAGGTTCGGCACGAACAGCTGCTTCTGCGCCTGCGAGCCGGCCACCAGCAGCGCTTCGATCGCGCCGTCGGTGAGCAGTGGGCACAGCGCGAACGACAGGTTCGCCGAGTTGAGCATCTCGATGCACGGCGTCGCGATCAGCTTCGGCAACCCCTGGCCGCCGAACTCCACGGGGTGCTGAATACCCTGCCAGCCGCCGTCGGCGAACTGGCGGAACGCCTCGCCAAAGCCGGCCGATGTCGTCACCACCCCATCGGAGAGCGTCGAGGGCTCGACGTCGCCGCTGCGATTGAGCGGCGCGACGACGCCTTCGTTGAACTTCGCGCACTCCTCGAGGACCGCCTGCGCGGTGTCGTATCCGGCGTCGGCGAAGCCGGGCAGCGACGCCACGTCGTCGATGCCGGCCAGTTGCCGAAGCGCGAACAGCATGTCCTTCAGCGGTGCGACGTACGCCATGGCGGCTTCTCCTCCGTGACCGTGCGCTTGCCGCGCGTCAGCCCAGTTCCCTGACGAGTTCGGGCACCGCGGTGAACAGGTCGGCGACGAGCCCGTAGTCGGCGACCCCGAAGATCGGCGCCTCCTCGTCCTTGTTGATCGCCACGATCACCTTGCTGTCCTTCATCCCCGCCAGGTGCTGGATCGCCCCCGAGATGCCCACCGCCACGTAAAGCTGCGGCGCCACGATCTTGCCGGTCTGCCCGACCTGCCAGTCGTTGGGCGCATACCCCGCGTCCACCGCCGCGCGGCTGGCGCCCAGCGCCGCGCCCAGCCGGTCGGCCAGCGGCTCGAGGATGTGGAAGTTCTCCGCGCTGCCCATGCCGCGCCCGCCCGAGACGACGATCTTCGCCGCGGTCAGCTCGGGCCGGTCGCTTTTCGCGATCTCGCGCCCCACGAAGCTCGACTTGCCCGAGTCGGCCACCGCCGCGACGTTCTCGATCGGTGCCGAGCCCCCGCTGGCCGCCACCGCATCGAAGCCGGTCGTGCGCACCGTGATCACCTTCACCGGATCGGCACTCTGCACCGTCGCGATCGCGTTGCCCGCGTAGATCGGCCGCGTGAACGTGTCGGCCGACTCCACCCCGATCACGTCGGAGATCTGCGCCACGTCCAGCTTCGCCGCCACCCGCGGCGCCACGTTCTTGCCGTGCGCGGTCGCCGGCGCCAGGATGTGCGTGAACCCCCCCGCCACCGCCAGCACCTGCGCCGCGACGTTCTCGGCCAGCTGATCGGCCAGCTGCGGCGCATCGGCCAGCAGCACCTTCGCCACCCCCATCGCCTGCGCCGCCGCCTGCGCCACCGCCGCGCAGCCGCCGCCGGCCACCAGCACCGTCACCTCGCCGCCCGCCTGGGCCGCGGCGGCAATCGTGTTCAGCGTCGCCGGCTTGAGCTCGGCGTTGTCGTGCTCGGCCACCACCAGTGCTGCCATCTCGCTTACCCCTTCAGATCACTTTGGCTTCGTTCTTCAGCTTCGCCACCAGCGTCGCCACGTCGGGCACCTTCACCCCCGCCTTGCGCCCCGGCGGCTCGCTCACCTTCAGCGTCTTGAGCCGCGGCGCCACGTCCACCCCCAGCTCCTGCGGCGTGACCACGTCGAGCTGCTTCTTCTTCGCCTTCATGATGTTGGGCAGCGTCACGTACCTCGGCTCGTTCAACCTCAGGTCCGTAGTCACCACCGCCGGCAGCGTGATCGCAATCGTCTCCAGACCCCCGTCGACCTCCCGCGTCACCGAGGCCTTGCCGTCGGCAACCTCGACCTTCGAGGCGAACGTCGCCTGCGCCAACTCGGCCAGCGCCGCCAGCATCTGCCCGGTCTGGTTCGCGTCGTCGTCGATCGCCTGCTTGCCCAGGATCACCAGCCCCGGCTGCTCCTTGTCCACCAGCGCCTTGAGGAGCTTCGCCACCGCCAGCGGCTGCAGTTCCGCGTCGGTCTGCACCAGGATCCCGCGGTCCGCCCCGATCGCCATCGCCGTGCGCAGCGTCTCCTGGCACGCCTGCACCCCGCACGACACCGCGACGATCTCGCTCGCCACCCCCTTCTCCTTCAGCCGCACCGCCTCCTCCACCGCGATCTCGTCGAACGGATTCATCGACATCTTCACGTTGGCAATGTCCACACCGCTCTGGTCGCCCTTCACGCGCACCTTCACGTTGTAGTCCACCACCCGCTTCACGGCGACCAGGATCTTCATCGGAGCCTCACATCTCGGTACGGGAAAACGCCGATTATAGGGAGTTCGGAATCTGCCAATCGCGCACGGCAGGCGCCGATCGTCAATAACGTTGACGACCCGGAGTCTGATGCGCCAGCGTTATCTTGTCAACATGGTTGACGCAAAGCCTTGCGGCGTTCATCATCGTCGTCGACCCTCGCCGCCGAACCCACCGCCGACGGGGCGACCCGGGACACCCGCGCATGTCCGCCAACCTCAAACAGTCGTTGCTCGCCCGCTCGGACTGGTTCGCCCGCGAGATCATGAAGGGCGTGCGGGCGAGCGAACATGCGTACATCACCCCGGCACAGAGCCGGCTGCTCGCGCACATGGGAGGCAAGCCGATGAGCATGGCCGAACTCGCACGACGGCTGGCGATCTCGCGGCAGGCCGTCCATCGCACGGTCGGCGAACTGGTGCGACGCGGTATCCTCGAGGTGCTCGACGATCCGCAGCGTCGCAATTCCAAGCGCGTCGCGTACACCGAACGTGGCCGGCAGGTGAATCGCATCGGCGCGCAGATCATCGCCGAGATCGAGCAGCGACTGGCACGCAAGCTCGGTGCCCGCCGCGTCGAGACGCTGCGCGATCTGCTCGACGCCGACTGGGACTGAGCCGGTGAAGCGCAACGTCACGCTTCGCCAGTTCCGATACTTCATCGGCGTCGCCGAGTCGTCGTCGGTCGCGGCGGCGGCGCGCATGCTCAACATCGCGCAATCGGCGATCACCAAGTCGATCCTCGAACTCGAGGAAGACCTCGGCGTGAAGCTGTTCGAGCGCAGCACGAAGGGGATGCTGCTCACCGCCGACGGACACCGTTTCCTCGCCAGCGCCCGGCGCGTGCTAGCGACGGTGGCCGACGCGACGCGGCTGCTGCACGCGCAGCCGCAGGCGCTCACCGGCTCGCTTTCGATCGGCGTGACCAGCCTCGTTGCCGGCTACTACCTCGCCGAGCTGCTGACGCGCTTCCGGCGCGTCTGCCCCGACGTCACGGTCCAGGTCATCGAAGAGGAGCCCCCGTTCCTCGAGCACCTGCTGGTCAACGGCGAGGTGGACGTCGCGATCATGATCTCGAACGCGCTGTCGGAGCGCCAGGCTCTGGTGTCCGAGACGCTGACGCGTTCGCCGAATCGCGTCTGGCTGCCCGGCAACCACCCGCTGTCGGCGCGCGACGAGGTGTCGCTCGTCGACTGCGCGGCGCACGAGCAGATCGTGCTGGCCGCAGAGCGCATCGAGGAGATCATGCGCGCCGTCTGGGCGCGTTACGGCCTGAAGCCGCGCGTCCTGCTGAAGACTTCGTCGCTCGAAGCGGTGCGCTCGCTGGTCGGCGCGGGCGTCGGCATCGCGGTCCTTCCCGACTTCCTGTACCGGCCCTGGACGCTCGATGCGCAGCACGTCGACGTGCGCAAGTTGCGCGACGACCTCCCGACCGTCGACGTCGGCCTGGTGTGGCGGCGCGGCTCCGCCGTGAAAGATCCCGTCTCGGAGTTCATCGAGCTCGCTCGCGAGCAGTCGCGCAGCCGACAACGCCGCACCGCGCCGCCCGCCTGAGGCGCGCGCAGCCTGGCCGGCGCGCGCGACCCGTTGCTCAGAGCCGCGCCATCACGTGCCGCACGACGGTGTAGTCCTCGAGTGCGTACATCGACATGTCCTTCCCGTAACCCGACGCCTTCATGCCCCCGTGCGGCATCTCGCTGACCAGCATGAAGTGCGTGTTGATCCACGTGCAGCCGTACTGCAGCTTCTTCGCGACGCGCATCGCGCGGGCGACGTCCTTCGTCCAGACCGACGACGACAGCCCGTAGTCGGAGTCGTTGGCCCACGCGATCGCCTGTTCGTCGTCGCCGAAACGCGTCACCGACACCACCGGCCCGAACACCTCGCGCGCGACGATCTCGTCGTCCTGCCGCGCGCCGGCGATCACCGTCGGCTCGTAGAAGAAACCCGAGCCGGCGCGCACCCTGCCGCCCGTGGTGACCTCCATGTGCCCGACCATCGACGCGCGTTCGACGAAGCTCGCGACACGGTTGCGCTGGCGGTCGCTGATCAACGGCCCGATCTCGACTTCGGGTTCGTCCTGCGAGCCCATGCGGATGGTGCCGACCGCCGTGCTCAGGTCGGCGACGAAACGGTCGTAGACCCTGGCGCTCGCGTAGACTCGGCAGGCCGCCGTGCAGTCCTGCCCGGCGTTGTAATAGCCGAACGTGCGGATGCCGTCGACCACCTCGGCGAGGTCGGCGTCGTCGAACACGATGACCGGCGCCTTGCCGCCGAGTTCGAGGTGCGTGCGCTTGAGCGTCGCCGACGCCGCCTGCAGGATCTTCTTGCCGGTCGCGACGTCGCCGGTCAGCGACACCATGCGCACCAGCGGATGCTCGACGAGCGGCTGTCCGACGGTCGGACCACGCCCGCAGATGACGTTGAACACGCCCCTGGGGAAGATCCCGGCGGCCAGGCGTGCCAGCAGCAGCGCGGTCAGCGGCGTCTGCTCCGACGGCTTGAGCACGACGCAGTTGCCGGCGGCCAGCGCGGGTGCCGACTTCCACGCGGCCATCATCAGCGGATAGTTCCATGGCGCGATCGACGCCACGACGCCGACGGGGTCGCGCCGGATCATGCTGGTGTGGCCGGCGAGGTACTCGTTGGTGGCGGCGCCCCCCATGCAGCGCGCCGCGCCGGCGAAGAAGCGGAAGCAGTCGGCAATCGCCGGGATCTCGTCGCCCAGCGCGCGCGCATACGGCTTGCCACAATTCAGGGACTCCAGGCGCGCGAACTCCGCCGCGCGTTCCTCGATCGCGTCTGCGAGCCTGAGCAGCATCCTCGAGCGGTCCGAAGGCGTCGTCTCGGACCAGGACTCGAACGCGCGGCTGGCCGCCGAGACGGCTCGGTTGATCTGCTCGAAGGACGCCTCGCGCACCTCGACCAGCAATTCCCCGGTGGCCGGATTCAGTACCCGCTCGGCGTCCCCTTCGCCGGCGACGAACTGGCCATCGATCAGCAGCTCGGTCGGATACGTGAGGAACGCTGCCTTGTTGTCGCCCATTTCGGTCACCTCCGGTTTCCTTCGGGATCCGCACCGACCGCTCAGCGCCCCGCGGCGCCGGGCTCGTCGGCGCGCGTCAGGTAGTACGCGAGCACGATCGGCATGAAGGTCAGCGCGATGATCACCACCGCGACGACGTTGGTCACCGGGCGCTGGCGCGGCCGCACCAGCTCCTGCAGCATCCAGATCGGCAGCGTGGTCTGCTGGCCAGCCGTGAACGTCGTCACGATGACCTCGTCGAACGAGAGCGCGAACGCCAGCAGGCCGCCCGCCAGCAACGCGCTCGCGAGGTTGGGAAGAATCACGTGGCGGAAGGTCTGGAACGCGTCGGCGCCGAGGTCCATCGACGCTTCGATCAACGACGGGCTCGTGCGACGCAACCTCGCCACCGCGTTGTTGTAGACGACGACCACGCAGAAGGTCGCGTGGCCGATCACGATCGTCCAGAAACTGAACGGGATTGCGAACGTGTGGAAGGCCGATCGCAGTGCGATGCCGGTCACGACGCCGGGCAGCGCGATCGGCAGGATGATCAGCAGCGAGATCGCGTCGCGGCCGAAGAAGCGCGCGCGCGCCAGCGCCGCGGCGGCCAGCGTTCCGAGCACCAATGCGATCGCGGTCGACCACGTCGCCACCTGCAGCGACAGGCGGATCGCCCGCCAGACGTCGTCGCGCTCCCACGCGGCCGCGAACCACCGGGCGGTCAATCCGGGCGGCGGGAAGACGTATGACTTCTCTTCGGCGCTGAATGCGTAGACGACGATCAGCGCCAGCGGCACGTGCAGGAACAGGATCGCCGCCAGCGCAGCCAGCCGCAGCGAGGCCGACGCGCTACCGCCGATGCGCGGGCTCCGCGCCCCGGCCACCGCGGCGACGGGGGGCGCCGCTTCAGAGTGCATCGAACGCCCCCAGCCGCCGCGCCAGCCGCAGGTACACCGCGATCACCACGATCGGGACGGTCGAGAACGCGGCAGCGAACGGCAGGTTGCCCGCGACACCCTGCTGGCGGTAGACGACCTGGCCGATGTAGAGCGTCGAGTCGCCGATCACCTGCGGCACGATGTAGTCCCCCAGCGTCAGCGAGAACGTGAAGATCGAACCCGCCGCGATGCCGGGCATCGCCAGCGGGACGATCACGCGCCTGAGCGTGTCGCGCGGCGACGCGCCCAGGTCGCCGGACGCCTCGATGTACGAGGTCGGAATCCGCTCGATCGCCGCCTGGATCGGCAGGATCATGAACGGCAGCCACAGGTAGACGAACACCAGGAACGTACCGAGCGCCGAGAACGACAGCGAGCTCCCGCCGATTCCCGGAATCGACAGCACCGCGTCGAGCATCCAGCCCAGGTGCAGGCGTTCGAACACCCACGACACCGCGCCCTCCTTTGCCAGCAGCAGCTTCCATGCGTACAGCCGCACGAGGTAGCTCGACCACAGCGGCAACATGACCGCGATGTAGAGCAGCGCCTTGAGAGACCCGCTCGCGTAGCGTGCCATGTACCAGGCCAGCGGAAAGGCGATCAGGGCGCATGCCAGCGTCACCGACAGGGCCATCGTCACCGTGCGCCGGACCGCGTCGAGGTTCGCCGGCGCGAAGATCTCGGCGAAGTTCTGCAGCGTGAACTCGGGAACGACCAGCCCGCTGAACTCGTCGAGCTTCAGGAAGCTGTTGGCGAGCAGCGTGAACAGCGACCCGAGGTAGATGACGCCGAGCCACAGCAGGGGCGGCGCGAGCAGCAGCAACAGCAGCAGCGCGCGCCGCCCCATGACCAGGTCCGACAGCCGTCGCCCGAGGCGCGGCGGCGGCGCCAGTACTGCGGCACTCATCGCCGCGCCTCTCGGGGCAGGGCCTGCTGCGACGGTCGCGGACCCGGCACGGCGCCCCGCGTCACGGCGCCTCCTGCAGCGCGTGCACGGCGTCGGCGTTCCAGTGCAGGTGCACCCGTTGTCCCGGCCTCGCTCGTGGAGCATCGGCGGGCGGAAGGTCGACCGAGAGCAGCGTCGCGCCGACGTCGGCACGGATCCGGTAGAACGCGCCGAAGTACTGTGCGTCGACGACCGTGCCGCTCAGCCGCGCACCCTGGGGTTCGCCGACGCACACCCGCTCCGGGCGCAGCATCGCGCACGGCGCGCCGGCCGCAAGCGCCCGCGCGGCCTCCCCGTCGAGCACGTTGGCCGCGCCGACGAACTCGGCCACGAACCGCGTGCGCGGCGAGTCGTAGACCTGCTGCGGCGAACCGACCTGCTCGAGGCGCCCATCGTGGAAGACGCCAATGCGGTCGCTCATCGACAGCGCCTCGTGCTGGTCGTGCGTGATGAACAGGAAGGTGATCCCGAGCTTGCGCTGGAGCGCCTTCAGTTCGCTCTGCATCTGCTCGCGCAGCTTCAGGTCCAGCGCGCCCAGCGGCTCGTCGAGAAGCAGCACGCGCGGCTCGTTGATCAGCGCGCGAGCCAGTGCGACGCGCTGGCGCTGGCCTCCCGACAGCTGCGCAGGCCGTCTGTCGCCGACTTCGGGAAGGCGCACCAGTTCGAGCATCCGCGCGGCCTTCGCGTAGCGCTCGGACTTCGCGACGCCGCGCACCATCAGCCCGTAGGCGACGTTGTCGCGGATGCACATGTGGGGGAACAGCGCGTAGTCCTGGAAGACGGTGTTCACTGGCCGCGCGTAGGGCGGCAGCAAGGTGACGTCGCGGCCGTCGATCAGGACGCGGCCGGTCGTCGGCAGCGTGAACCCGCCGATCATCCTCAGGCACGTCGTCTTGCCCGATCCCGAGGGTCCCAGCAACGTGAAGAACTCGCCGGCCTCGATCGTGAGGTCGACCCGGTCGACTGCGCGCACGGCGCCGGCCCCGGCGCCGAACTCGCAGCTGACCGCGTCGAGCGTGACTGCAGCCGTCATCGCGTGCGCGTCCGTGTCGTGCGCAAGCCGGCGCACGCCGGCCAGCGGGCCGGGGTGCGCCCGCGGCTCAGCGGCCGCCGAGCACCGCGATGTAGTCGGTCACCCAGCGGTGGTACGGCACGCACTGGTTGTTCTGCGACGCGCACTTCGCGACAGGCGTCTTCCAGAAGCGGATCTTCTCGAACGCGCCGAGGCCGTTGTTCTCGCAGCCCTTCTCGCCCAGCAGCGGGTTGCCCTTGCAGGCCTCGAGCACGACCGGCACCGAACCGAACCAGGCCGACAGGTCGCCCTGCAACTTCTTGTTCAGCGAGTGCTCCATCCACAGGTACGCGCAGTTCGGGTGCTTGGCCTCGGCGTGCAGCATCGTCGTGTCGGCCCAGCCGGTCGCCCCTTCCCTGGGCACGACCGTGGCGATCGGCGCCTTCTTCGATTTCAGCACGTTGGCCTGGAAGCCCCACGAGGACGATGCGACGACGCCTTCGTTGGTGAAGTCGTCGATCTGCACGAACGCGTCGTGCCAGTAGCGGCCGACCAGCTGGCGCTGCTTGCGCAGCAGCTCGAGTGCCGCCTTGTACTGGGCCTCGTTGAGCTCGTAGGGGTCCTTGATGCCGAGTTCGGGTCTGGTCGCCATCAGGTACAGCGCCGCGTCGGCGATGTAGATCGGCCCGTCGAAGGCCTGCACCCGGCCCTTGTTCGGCTTGCCGTCGGGCAGCGCCATCTCCTCGAACACGACCTTCCACGAGTCGGGGGCCTGGCCCTTGAAGACGTTGGTGTTGTACATCAGCACGTTGTAGCCCCATTGGTAAGGCGTGCCGTAATGGGTGTTGTTCACGTAGTGCCACGGCGCCTTCTGCAGGCGCGGATCGACGTTCTTGTAGCTCGGGATCAGGTTGACGTTCACCGGCTGCGCGCGCTTGCCGGCGATCAGCCGCAGGCTCGCGTCGCCCGACGCCGTGACCAGGTCGAACCCGCCCTCGTTCATCAGCGCGACCATCTCGTCCGAGGTGCCGGCGGTCTTCACGTTGACCTTGCAGCCGGTCTTCTTCTCGAAATCGGTCACCCAGTCGAACTTCTTGTCGGTCTCGCCACGCTCGATGTAGCCGGGCCATGCAACGATGTCGACCCGGCCTTCGGCCTTGCCGAGCTTCTGGAGCGGCCCTGCGGCATACGCCGCGGGGCCGACCTGGGCGATGCCGATCGCCAGCGCAGTGATGCCGGCGAACTTCCGTGTGAACCTGGCCATGCCTGCCTCCGTGTTGGTATCGCGAAACACAGCGCGCACCGCAGCGGCAGCGCTGACCGCCGCACGCTAGCAGCGATCATGCCGGGCAACGAAATTCAATATTCCTTGCTTCAGGATTCTAAAAAGGAGATAGCCGCGGACCACCGCCTACGCTGCGATGCAGCAAAGCCGTCAGTTCCAGCGCGGCGATCGCTTCTCGATGAAGGCCTGGACGCCCTCGAGCGCGGAGTCGTCCATCATGTTGCAGGCCATCGTCTGGCCGGCCAGCTGGTAGGCGGCATCGATGCCCATTTCGAGCTGCCGATAGAACAGTCCCTTTCCGGCGGCGATCGCCACCGCCGGCTTCGCGCAGATCGACGCCGCCAGCCGGTCGACCTCGGCGTCGAGCGCGTCCGCTGCAACGACGCGGTTCACGAGCCCCCTGGCGACCGCGGCCTGCGCGTCGATGAATTCGCCGGTCACCAGCATCTCGAAGGCGGCCTTGCGCGACAGATTGCGCGACAGCGCGACCGCCGGCGTCGAGCAGAACAGGCCGAGGTTGACGCCGGACACGGCGAATCGTGCGTCCGCGCTGGCCACGGCCAGATCGCACATCGCGACGAGCTGGCACCCGGCGGCGGTCGCGATGCCGTGCACGCGCGCGATCACCGGCTGCGGCAACTGCTGGATCGTCACCATCAGCCGCGCGCACTGCGCGAACAGCGCCCGGTAGTAATCGTGGGACGGCTTCGCGCGCATCTCGCGCAGGTCGTGACCGGCGCAGAATGCCTTGCCGGCCCCGCCCAGCACGACGACGCGCGCACCCGGATCGGCGGCGATCCGCTCCAGCTCGGCCTGCAACGCACGCATCAGGTCTTCCGACAGCGCGTTGAATTGCGCGGGCCGGTTCAGCGTCAGGCGCACGACGTCGCCGTCGCTCGCGACGGTGACTAGCGCCTCGCCCTGCGCCGACGGCGCGCCCTGCGGTACTGCTGACATCGCGATCCCTCCGTTGTTCGACGACGCTGCCGGCCACGGCATCGTCGCCCGCCGGCGGACCGCTCGCCAGCGGCCCGACTCCGATTATCGGCGCGAGGCGCCGATCGTCCAAACCGGCAACTGGATCACGCGGACGGGGCAATCCCTTCGTTTACACTCGGCCGGACCCCACGACTCCCAGGCTCCCCATGCTCGAGCGGATCCAGACGGTCGCCGCACAGGTCGGCGCCGTCGTCGTGGGCAAGCAGCCACAGATCAAGCTCGCTCTCGCCTGTCTGCTCGCC
The DNA here is from genome assembly GCA_035443405.1 of Burkholderiaceae bacterium. Lineage (GTDB taxonomy): Bacteria > Pseudomonadota > Gammaproteobacteria > Burkholderiales > Burkholderiaceae_E > Zeimonas. Next base: position 12,801 of record DAORSF010000014.1, read on the forward strand.
CGCGGCCACCTGCTGATCGAAGACCTTCCCGGCGTCGGCAAGACCACGCTGGCCCATGCACTGTCGATGTCGCTCGGCCTGCAGTTCAAGCGCGTGCAGTTCACCAACGACCTGTTGCCGGCCGACATCGTCGGCCTGTCGGTGTTCGATCGCGACAAGGCACAGTTCGTCTTCCACCCCGGACCGGTGTTTTCGCAGGTGCTGCTCGCCGACGAGATCAACCGCGCGTCGCCGAAGACCCAGTCGGCGCTGCTCGAGGCCATGGAAGAGCGCCATGTCTCGATCGACGGCAGGACGCTGCCGCTGCCCGAACCGTTCTTCGTCATCGCGACCCAGAATCCGCAGGACCAGATCGGCACCTTCCCGCTGCCCGAATCGCAGCTCGATCGATTCCTGATGTGCATCGAACTCGGTTATCCGGACACCAAGTCCGAACGCGCACTGCTCGAAGGTGACGATCGGCGTGCGATGCTCGAGCGCCTGCCGCCGAAGATGGACCCCTCGCAGCTGCAAGCCGCTCAGCGCCTCGTGCGCGAGATCCGCTGTGCGCCGGCGCTGCTGGATTACGTCCAGGGCCTGCTCACGCACAGCCGCCGCAGCCCGGCATTGTCGGAGGGGCTGAGCCCGCGCGCCGGACTGGCGCTGCTGCAAGCCGCGCGGGCTTGGGCGCTTCTCGACGGCCGCAATCACGTCCTTCCCGACGACGTTCAGGCGGTGCTGACCGCGGTCGCGGGGCACCGGCTGCGACCTGCCAAGGGCGGCAACGTCTCGCACCGCGCGCGCGCCGAAATGGTGGCCGAGCTGCTGAAGGCGGTGGCGGTGCCGTGAGCGCCGCGGCGCAACGCGTCGACGCCCCACCGCCCGCAGCGGAGGTCGTCGCGGCGCGCGTCGACGCGCCTGCGGGGCCGCTGTACCAGCGCCTGATCGACCTGTTTCCCGGCCGAACCCGCCCGCGCGCCGGGGACCACTGCCTGACGCGACGCAACGTGTTCATGCTGCCGACGCGCGCAGGCCTGCTGTTCGCGGCGGTCGTCGTCACCATGCTCGTCACGGCGATCAACTACCAGTTGTCGCTCGGATACGCGCTGACCTTCCTGGTCGCGGCGATCGCGGTCGTCGGCATGCTGCACACGTTCCGCAACCTGGCGACCCTCACGCTTCGCGCGGGTCGCGCCGAGCCGGTCTTCGCGGGCCAGCTCGCCGAGTTCACGCTGCTCGCGCGAAACGAGACCGGTCACGAACGCTTCGCACTGAGCCTGAACACGCCGGGCATGGCACAGCCCGAGCACTTCGACGTGGCACCCGGCGCCGAGCATTTCGTCGCGATCGCGCTGCCGACCGTACAGCGCGGCTGGATGCAGGTCCCGAGGCTGACGCTGTCGACCACCTTCCCGCTCGGCCTGTGGCGCGCGTGGTCGCGTTGGCACCCCGCGCTTCGCGTGCTGGTCTATCCGACACCCGAAACACCGGCGCCGCCGTTGCCGGCGCGTTCGGCGGCCAGCGGCGAAGGGACGGCGCGAGGCCAGGGCCACGACGACATTGCCGCCCTGCGGCCCTACGCCGCCGGCGATCCGCCGCGGCTGATTGCGTGGAAGGCGATCGCACGCACTGCGTCGGATGGCCTGATCACCAAGCAGTTCGACGGCGGCGACCTCGGCGAACTGTCGCTCGACTGGGCGGACATGCCGGCGTCGATGGACGCCGAGGCGCGCCTGTCGCGGCTCACGCGCTGGGTGCTCGATGCCGATTCGGCCGGCGTGCGCTACGAGTTGGCGCTTCCGGGTACGCGCATCGCCACCGACCTGGGCCCGGCGCACCGCACGCGCTGCCTCGAGGCGCTCGCCACCTGGGGTGCGTGAGCCGCGCGTCCCGACGACCATGGCACTCGGACTGCATTACTCGTTGCGCGCGCTTGGCGGCACGCTGGGCGCGCAGTGGGAACGCGAACGGCGCGAGACGCTGTTCCTGATGGCGCCCGTCGCGCTGTCGGTGCTGCCGCACGCGATGCACCTCCCATGGTGGATCGGCGCCGGGTTCTTCGTGCTCTTCCTCTGGCGTCTTGCGCTGGTCCTGTCGGGTCGCTGGCTGCCGCGTGCGTCGGTACGCTGGGTCGCCGCGATCGCGTGCTCGGCGGCCGTCTATGCGCACTACCAGACCGTTTTCGGCCGCGAGCCCGGGGTCGCGCTGC
>DAORSF010000015.1:0-14922 GCA_035443405.1 Burkholderiaceae bacterium
GGCAGCACACCGGCGGCGAAGAGCTTGCCGATCGATTGCTCCGTGAGCAGTCCGTAGACGATCAACAGCACGGACGGCGGAATCATCACGCCCAGCGTGCCCCCAGCTGCGACCGAGGCCGATGCGAGCGAGTCCTGATAGCCGAGGCGGCGCATCTCGGGCATCGCGATCCGCCCGATCGTCGCGGCCGTCGCGAGGCTCGAGCCGCATATGGCGCCGAACATCGCCGAGGCGCCGACGGTCGAGATCGCAAGGCCTCCGCGGAAATGCCCGAAGAAGGCGACGGAAGCGCCGTAGAGCGCCCGCGACAACCCGCCGTAGGCCGCGAAGGCACCCATCATCACGAACAGCGGCACCACCGACAGGCCGACCGGGAAGACGGCCTCGAAGGGCGCGCGTCCGAGGATGAACGCGAGGCTGGACCACCCGTTCAACACGCCGAGCCCGACCGCGCCGACGACGCCCATCGCGATCGCGACGGGTACGCGCGCCATGATCAGCAGCACGACGGCGACGAAGCCGATCATGCCGGTCGTCGCGCCGCTCACGATGCCTCCTGCGCCGGGACGCCGACGGGCGAAGCGATCAGGTTGCCGAGGCCCATCGCTGCCAGCGCATGGCGCACAGCCAGAAGGATGCAGGCGAGCACGGACAGGGCCATGCCCAGCAACAACGGGGCCCAGTACCAGACGATCGGGATGCCGATCGTCTGGGACCTGTCGCCGTTGGCCACCTGCAGAAGCGACTGCTGGTAGCCGTAGACCAGCAGGGCGATCATCAGCCCGGCGCTCAGGAGCATGTTGAGCGCATTGAGCGCGGCGAGCAGGCGGGGCGGCAGCCGATCCGTGACGAACTCGACGCTCACGTGGGCGTTGCGCATGAACGCGAGCGGAATCGCGAGGAATGCGCACGCCATGACGAACAGCTGGGTGATGTCGACGGTTCCGGCGATCGACACCCCGATCGACCGGCGGATCAGCACGTCGACGACGATCACCGCCACCACGGCGCACAGGCAGAGCGCACCGGACATGGCGACCACCAGCAGGCCGCGATCGCACCACAGGCACGAAGCGCGGATCGCATTCTCCGCAAACGGAATTCTCATCGGGACTCGCTCCGGACCCCGGTCGGATCCGGAGCGTCCCGGATCCGACCGGTCACGCGAAAGTCAACGCGTCGATGCCGCGATGCGCTGCATCTCGGCGTAGATCTCCCGCGCGTTGGCGATGCCGTCCTTCGCGAGCTTGTCGAGTTCCTTCTCGATCATCGGCGCCAGCGTCTTCCGCCACTGGGCGCGGTCGGCATCGCTCAGTTGCGTGACGGTGTTTCCGCGCGCCTTCGCGGCCGCGAGGCCGGCGGCGTCCCACTTGTCCCACCAGGGGCCGAACTTGGGGATCAGGTTGTCGCCCGAGAGCTTGTCGATCGCGGCCCGGACGTCCGGCGGCAGCGCGTTGTACTTCTTCTCGTTCATCACGAAGTAGAACGAGACCGTGTACGACCGCGCCTCCAGGTGATATCGCAGCAACTCGTCGAGACGGAACGACTTGACCGGATCCCACGGGAAGACCACTCCGTCGATGACGCCCTTCTGGAGGTTCTCGTACACCTGCGCGGGCGGCATGCCGACCGGGGTCGCGCCGAGGAACGACAGCATCTCGTTGACCGCCGGGCTCGGCGACCGGATGCGCAGGCCCTTGAGATCGTCGATCCGCTCCACCTTGCGCTCGCGCGTGTGGATGACGCCGCCGTTGTGCGCGAACAGGCCGAGCACCTTGACGCCCTGGTACTCGTCCTTGAGGTACTTCGGGTAGAGCGTCCAGAGGATGCGGGTGGCCTCGTCGGCGCTGCGCGTGAGGAACGGAAGGTCGATGATTCCCGTGCGGGGAAACCGCCCGCGCGGGATCCCGTGGAGCCCGACGGCGATGTCGACGACTCCCGCCTGGACCTGGTCGTACTGATTGGCGATGTTGCCGAACGGGGAGTTGCCCGGAAACACGCGAGTCGTCACCTTGCCGCCGGTGCTCTCCTCGAGGGCCTTGGCCCAGGGTTCGATGAAGTCGGTGTGAATGCCGTGCACCGGGGGCAGGTAGTGCGAGATCTTGAGTTCGATGCGCTCCTGCGCGAGAGCGCCGGGGGCGATGCCCGAGGCGACCCCGCCGAGAGTCGAGAGCAGCAGCGCGCGCCGGCCGGGCGAGGGGCTGCGGCCGGAATCCCTGATGTCGTTGGTCATGGTCTCTGGATCTCCTCCGTTGTTGTAGTCGGCCCGCCGATCGGCGGGCCGGATCGCTTGATGAACCGCAGTGATGATCTCTGGGCCCCGGGGAAGCCGCGCCTATGCTCGACCTCCCGTGTACCGTAGTCAACCGTGTCAGGACCGGAGGGGCGACGTACGGTCCAGCGCGGAGATTGCGTCGAGGTCCTCGGCACACTTCGTGATCCTGACCTTGGTACAGACGTCCATGTTCAGGTTGATCGGGCTGGTGTGCTCGAAATCGATCTCGATGAGGTCGTTGAAGAACACCCCCTTGCCCTTGGCGATCGGCTGGTGCTCGGTCCAGTGGCCCGCGCAGGCCGCGATGCCGAGCGTCTCGGGCTGGATCCCCTGCGTGAGCCGGACCCGGCCGGCCACGCGTCGCCCCTTGACCGTCTCGACCCACACCGTGTCGTTGTCCTTGAGCCCCTTGCGGCGAGCGGTCTCCGTATTGATCGCGATGCGGTAGGAGAACGGGTCCATCTGGGCGAGTTCGTCCAGCCAGGGATTTTCCATGGTGAATCCGTTCACCTGGATCGCGTCCCGATAGTAGATCGCGACCAGATCGAAGTCCGGATCGGTCACCTCGTGCGTGGGGCAGGGCAGCCAGTCCGGGATCGGCCCGTAGTAGTCCAGGTCCAGCGACAGCCCGACATCCCGGAAGATCCTGTCGGTCTGCTCGCCGAGTTCGATCAGGTACTCGTGGTAGATCGGGATGCGCACGTCGACGAAGGTGCGCCAGTAGACCTCCTCGACCTTCTTGGGCCAGGTGATCAGGCCATGCTCCTTGAACCACTCGAGTCCGCGGGACTCGCCGAACTTGTGCTTCAGTTCGCGGTCGCTGATGTCCTCGATCGTGTACCGGCCCGCCGGGTCGAGCATCTGCGGACCGTCGAGCCCGAAGTAGCTGTTGACGGCCATGTTGATTTCCGGCCCGAGTTCGAGTCGATACGCGATCTCGAGCATCACGTCACGGGCACTGCGCCGTTCGTGGGTCGGCTCGACGACGGGTTGCCTGATCGGCCAGCCCCAATCGCCCATGCCGCCCGGATGGTCGAAGATGAAGGGGTAGTTCGGCCTCGGATCCAGTACCTCGAGATAGCTCAGATCCGGCAGGATGATGTCCGCGAAGTCCGAGAACTCGTTCAGGAAGAGGTCGAAAGATACGATGAACTCGTACTTCGCCAGGCTCTTCGCCGCGGCTTCCTTGTTGCCGACGCTCATCAGCGAATTGGCGCCGTAGTTCAGCATCGCCTTCGGACGGTAGGGCAGCTTGAACTTCTCCCACCAGAATTCCTGGTCGGACGAAACCAGCAGCGGCGACACGTGCGAGAGCGGGAACAGCTCGGTGAGTCCCATCGAGTCGGGGTGCCGAGGCTCGGCGACCGGATACGGCACGTGTGGAAGCATCCACACGCCCGTGGCCATCAGGCCGTCCCGGTCCGCCCTGGGCGTGTAGCTCGGCCGCCCGGTCTCGGGATGTCCGTGGCAGACGGGATTGAAGCCCAGCGTCCCGCCGACGACGTCGGCCGCCCCGACGATGTGATTGAGGAGATCGATCGCGAAGCAGTTGAACATCGAGTTCTTGTGTGCCTGCGCGCCGCGGAAGAAGATCGCCGAAGCCGGGCGATAGGGCAGCGTGACGCCGTCGATCACGATCGTGCTGCCGATGCGTGCAGCTTCGCCGAATTCCCGCGCCAGGCGCCTGACGGTCCCGGCGGCGATACCGGTCGTCTTCTCGCTGCGTTCAGGGGTGTGCTTCTTCAGCGCATTCTTGAGCCGCTCGAACGCTGTCTGTACGACCTCTCCGTTGACGACGTACTCGCCGGTCAGCGCCGCGTGACGGGCCGCGGGGTCGTCATAGGGCTTCGCGGCGCTCGTCTGCGCGTCCCAGATCAGGGGCTTGCCGGAGGCCGGGTCGCGGCAGTACTTGTCGTCTGCCCCGACGAGGTAGATGCCGTTGGTCCGGTCGCGCAGGTATTCGGCGTCGTAGATCCCCAGTTCGTTGACGAGGCAGTTGGCCATCGCCAGGGCGAGGGCGGCGTCGGTACCCACACGGATCGGCACCCATTCGTGCGCCTTCGCGGCTGCGAAGTTGCAGATCGGGTCCACCACGACCTGTCGCATGCCGCGCTCGCGTGCGTCGGCCGCCAGTCCGATGTTCGCGGTTGCCGCATGCCCTGCGCCGTGGCCCTTGGAGGCACCGAAGTACAGCGCGTAGTTGCAGTACTTGAAGTCCGGAACGACCGACCACGACGCGTGCGTGATACCGCCTGCGGCGTGGGCGCCGTTGCCGCAGTGCAGTCCCCCGCCCGCCACCCACATGTTGGGGGTACCGAAGGCCCAGCCGAAACCGAAGAACAGCAGCGACGAAGGCGAGATCGTCGTGGTGACCTGCACGACGAGCTGGCGGGGATCCTCCTTGTGGATCTCTCCGAATCGCTTGACGATCTCCGACATCGCCTCGTCCCAGCTGATTCGCTCCCATCCGGGATCGATCCCGATTCCCTTCTCCGGATTGGTGCGCCGAAGCGGAGTGTTAACCCGATGCGGATCGTAGAGCAGCATCATCCCGGAGACGCCCTTCGCGCAGAGGCGTCCGGCGCCGGCCGGGCTCGCCGGATTGCCCTCGATCTTGATGATGGTTCCGTTGACGCGATGCGCAAGGATCGAGCAACCGGAGTAGCAGATCGTGCACGACGACGGGATCCACCGGTCTTCCCAGATCCCTTCGCGGGCGCGCCTCTTGTCGGTCTTCATGTCCATGACGGTTCTCAGCCTCCACACGCTGCGGGCAGGATGTAAACAAGGATCTCCGTCGACGGGCGGGCGTCGGCGGGGAGAGGTAGCGGCTGGTCGAGCGAGCGGTCGTCGACCAAGCGGGTGTTCACGAAGATGCGCGTGCACATCTGGAGCAGGCGCGGATTCGAGGAGTTCCGGTAGACACGTGCCCCGAACGCGGGGCCGTAGCGTTGCTCGAGGGCGTCGATCAGGCCGCGCAACGTCGGCGTCTGTCCGAACGACAGGGTCGTCTCCTTCTCGCGGGCCACGTTGGCGATCACCCCCATGAACGAAACCCGTACGTCCACCCGCGACTCCGGTTGGTTTGCGCGACGACCGCCTGATCGGGGCGGCCGGCGCGGCGCATCCGCTCCGTGACCTGCGACCAGGACCTCAGGCCGAGAAGAATAAAATCCTGATTAGAAGGATGCGTTACGGAATAGGAAACATCATCGGGGCGTCATTGTCAACCCTGGGCAGGGGGTCTAACTCGTCGTCCGGGCGCTCCCGACAGTCGCGGCGCGGAGGAGATTTCGATGGCCCCTCACGGCGGGAAACGCGTCGGAAGCGCGGCCGCTGCCTCCCCGGCCATCGCCCCGGCGCGTTGACAACTGGGGCGCCATGATGTTTTATTTCCAATAATTGATTACGCTAATCGTAAGAAATGCCGCCAGTCGCAGCCTCCGCTGCGGCGTGGCCCCGCGACGGAGGACGAGCGATGAGACTGGGGATGGTGATCGACCTGAAGCGCTGCATGGGCTGTTACGGATGCGTCACGTCCTGCAAGGCGGAACACGGGACGCCGCCCGGCGTTTTCTTCGCCAGGGTCATCAAGCGCGAGGACGGCGTCTTTCCTGCCGTCAGCAAGTTGCTGCTGCCCGTGCTCTGCAATCACTGCGATGACGCCCCGTGCGTCAGCGCCTGCCCCACGGGTGCCAGCCACTACGCGGAGCACGGCATCGTCGACATCGACAAGGATGTATGTGTGGGCTGCCACGCCTGCATGGTGGCTTGCCCGTACAACAACCGGTACTTCAACGACGAGAACCGCAACTACTTCGGCGATGCCGGCCCGACGCCCTACGAGCAGATGCGCACGGCGCGCCACCAGGAGGGTGTCGTGATGAAGTGCAACTTCTGCCGCGACCGTCTGGCCGAGGGCAAGGACCCCGCCTGCGTCTCCAATTGTCCGTCGAAGGCGCGCATCTTCGGCGACGTCTCCGACACGGAGAGCGAAGTGTCGCGGCTGATCAAGGAGCGTGGCGGATTCACGCTGCATCCGGAAGCCGGCACCGGCCCCAACGTCTACTACCTGGCACCGTGAGGCGGACATGACTACCAGTTCCCGACGTTACGTCCAGCACATCGCCGATCTGAGCAGTGACTACCGTCCGCAGCGGGAATGGGGCGAGGGTCGCGGCATCCTCATGGTCGTCGGCCACTTTCTGGTCGGCATAGCGGGCGGCGCCTGGGTGATGGGCGCGCTGTACGGATCGATTGCGGCCCAGGCGGTCGCTGTCGGTCTCGGAGTGCTGGGCGCGTTTGCGCACCTGGCTTTCCTCGGCAAACCCGCCCGGGCCTTCGGAATGATGCGCAGGGTGCGGACCTCGTGGATCGCGCGAGGATTCGTCGGGCTGTCCCTGTTCCTGATCGGCGGCAGCGCATACCTCGCGTCGTGGTGGTTGGGGTTCGACGCGGGGGCACTACGATGGTTGTCCCGGATCGCCAATCCGATCGCATGGGTCGGCGCGCTGACGATCATCGGGTACATGGGCTTCTGCTACACGGCCTCCAAGGCCGTCCCGTTCTGGCACTCGCCGCTTCATCCAGCCATCTACATCGCCTATGCCGCGCGCGGCGGGATCGCGGCACTGCTGCTGGTTGCAGCGGTCAGCGGTGCCCAGCCCGAACCGCAACTGCTGTACCTGTGGGTCGGGGTCACGGCGATCGTCGTCCTGTTCTTCGTGCTGGAGATCCAGGGGGCGCTCGCTGGCGGGAACGTCGCGGCGCGATGGTCCGTGCGCGACATGCTCGCCGGGCGGCTTGCGCTGATCTTCTACGTGGGAACCCTGATCATCGGGCTCGTCGTCCCGATGTTGCTCGTCGGCGCCGCCAACCGCTACACGCCGATCGTCCTCGCGGTCATCGGCCTGGCTTCGATGACAGGCGACTTCTTCATGAAGTTGTCGACGGTTCGTGCTGGCGTCTACCTGCCGCTGGTGATGCCGGCGCGGCGCCAGCGCGCCTGAGCGGCGCGGACCGGCGCGCGGCCTTCGGTCTGGATGGCCATGCCCGGGGACAGGCCTGCGGCGAGACCGGGTGACGGGTCGCCTGCCGCCGGGCGCTCCGCGGCAGGCTCGCCGGTCCACGACGGGGCGTTGGTCGAGCGCTACGAACGCGTCGACGGGCGCGTGTTCCTCACCGGCGTGCAGGCGCTCGTGCGCCTGCCGCTGGAGCAGATGCGCCGGGATCGCCAGCAAGGCTGGCGGACACGGGGGTTCGTCACCGGGTACCCGGGGTCGCCACTCGGCGGTTACGACATCGCGCTGCACCGCGCCCGGGACGTGCTCGAGGCGCACGGCGTTCAGCACCTGCCGGGCCAGAACGAAGAACTTGCGATGACGACCCTGATGGGTACGCAGATGCTCGACGAGCATCCGCATCCCGACGTGGACGGTGTCGTCGCCTATTGGTACGGGAAGGGGCCCGGGGTGGATCGCTCGGGCGACGCGCTCAAGCACGGCAACTTCGCCGGTACAAGCGCGCGCGGCGCCGTCGTGATCCTCAGCGGCGAGGACCACGAGGCGAAGAGCTCGACCGTTCCGTACCAGCAGGAACACGCGTTCGAGCACCATGGCATTCCGGTGCTGTACCCCGGTTCGGTCGCCGAGATCATCGAACTGGGGCTGCACGCGGCAGCCCTCTCGCGCTACAGCGGCTGCTGGGTCGCGATGAAGCTCGTTGGTCCGCTGTGCGACGGTGGCGAGGTCGTGCGCCTGTCGAGCGATCCGCCGCCCGTCGTCCTTCCAGAGCTGCATTTCGACGGACGGCAGTTCCGCAAGTCCGCGAACTTCCGGTTCTTCCCGGTCGTCAACATCGAAACCGAGCGCCAGCTCTACGAGGAGCGGCATGCAGCGGTTCTCGCGTACGCTGGCGCCAACGGCTTGAACCGGGTGATGCTGGAGGGCGCCGGCGATCGCATCGGGATCCTTGCGGCAGGCAAGACCTTCGGCGACGTTCGCCAGGCGCTGGAGGACCTCGGGTTCGGAGATCGGGAGCTGCGCGAGGCGGGAATCCGTCTGGGGAAGGTCGGATTGGTCTATCCCCTCGATCCGGACTTCGTCAGCCGCTTCGCTCGCGGACTGGAGACCGTCGTGGTGATCGAGGACAAGCGCGATTTCCTCGAGCGACAGGTCGCGCAGGCGCTTTGCGGAACGGGGGCAGTGCGGGTCCTGGGCAAGCGGGATGAGGACGGACGCCGACTGTTCCCGGTCCATGGCGGGATGGACAGCGACGTCGTCGCCCGCCACCTGGGCGACCTGTTTGCCCGATGGGGCCTGCTTGCCGCCACCGGGAGGGGCCGCCTGGAAGAGATCGCGCGCGCGGCGCACGGCGAGGCGCCGGCGCTGCCGCGGCGGACGCTGAACTTCTGCTCGGGATGTCCGCACAACTGGTCGACTCCGCTTGCGCCGGGCCAGGTCGCCTGGGGCGCGCCGGGCTGTCACATCATCGCCGCCGTCATGGAGCGACCCGAGCGGCGCATCGAGGCGGTCACGCAGCTCGGTGGCGAGGGGCTGCCGTGGATCGGTCTGGCGCCCTATTGCTCGCGGCCGCATGTCGTGCAGAACCTGGGCGATGGGGCCCTGTTTCATTCCTCGTACCAGAACATCCGTTTCGCGGTGGCTGCGGGTGTGAACATCACGTTCAGGATCCTGTACAACGGTGTGATTGCCAACACCGGGGGGCAGTCGCCGGTGGGTGCGCCGAAGCTCGAGACGCTGCTTTCCCACCTTGCGCTGGAGAGCGTGGCCTCGATCGTGCTCGTCACGCGCACGCCCGAGCGCTACCGATCCTCGCGACTTCCCGCTCGTGTCCTGATTCGTGGGGTGGATGCGCTGGAGTCGTCGCTGCGCGAGCTCGCCGGCATCGCCGGAACCACGGTCCTGGTCTACGACGGCGAATGCGCCAACGAGCGCCGGCGGCGCCAGAAGCGCGGGTTGCTTCCCCCGCCATCCCGGTTCACCGTTGTCAACGAGGACGTCTGCGAGAATTGCGGCGACTGCGGACGGATCGCCAACTGCATGTCGCTGCAGAAGGCCGGAACCAGCCTCGGCCAGAAGACCAGGATTCACCAACCGTCGTGCAACCAGGACCAGGCGTGCCTGCGTGGCGAGTGTCCGTCGTTCGTCACGGTGGAGGCGTCGGCGGGTGTCGTCTTGAAGCGATCTCCCAGGCCCCGGATCGACGCGTCGGATCTGCCGCAGGTCGTGCCCCCGTCGTTGTCGCGTCCTTGTCACGTGCTATTGCCGGGGCTGGGCGGTACGGGCGTGCTGACCGCCAATGCCATCCTGGCCACCGCGGCCTCCCTGGACGGCAACGAGGTGCGCAGCTATGACCAGACCGGCGCGGCCCAGAAGTGGGGGCCGGTGCTTTCGAGTCTGATCGTGTCGGCGCCGGGCGAGCCGGCGCTGACCAACCGTGTCGGTGTTGCGAAGGCCGACCTCTATCTTGCGCTCGATCTGTTCGCGGCAGTGGATCGGCGCAACCTGGATTGCTGCAAGGCTGGCGTGACGCGCGCGGTGATCAACAGGGGTCTGCTGCCGACAGGCGAGATGATCCGGGACCCCCACGTGGAGGTGCCGGTCGACCGCATGGTGGCGGCGATTGGCGCGGCGACCGGCGACGCCGTCGTCGTCGACGCCCGCGCGATCGCCGAGGGCCTGCTGGGCGATCACCTGCTCGCGAACATGGTGGCGATCGGTGTCGCCTACCAGTGCCGATTGCTGCCGATCTCGGCCCGCGCCATCGAGGAGGCAATCCGCATCAATGGCGTGCAGACCGAAGCGAACATCCTGGCATTCCGGGCCGGCCGGATGCACGTACACGATCCAGGTCGCCTGGCGGAGATGATCGGTCGCCCGGCCGGCGCGTTCGCCGACCGGCTGGCCGACGGTGGCGACGCACGGGCCCGCGCGGGCCTGCCGCAAATCGACGCGATGATGCGCGACACGCCGGCATTCGCCACGCTGCCGGAGACGTTCGCGGTGCGCCTGCGCTTGCTGGCAGCCGATCTCGTCGCCTATCAGGGAGGCGCGTACGCGCGTCGCTACCTCCGTGTCGTCGAGCAGGCGGCAGTGGCTGGTCGCGAAGTGTTCGGGGAAGACGGCGGGATCGATGTCGCACGGGCGGTTGCGGACAACCTGCACCGGCTGATGGCCTACAAGGACGAGTACGAAGTGGCCCGGCTGCTGACCTGCCCGGCGTTCGTGCGCAGGGTCGGCGAGGCGTTCACCGGTCCCGTGCGCATCCACTACAATCTGCAGCCTCCGTTGCTGCGCAATCTGGGGCTACGAAGGAAGGTGCGCGTCGGCCCGTGGACGAGACCGCTGCTGGCAACGCTTGCGCGACTGAGGTTCCTGCGCGGGACATGGCTCGATCCTTTCCGGTTCCAGGCCATACGTCGACGGGAACGCGCGCTGATCTCCTGGTACTCGGGACTGGTCGAACTTTGCCTGGATCGCCTGCGACCGGGCACGGTGGAACTCGTCGTCGAACTGCTCTCGGTTCCGCAGGCGATTCGGGGATACGAACACGTCAAGGCGGAATCGATCGATCTCGCGATGCGGCGTGCGGAGGAACTGGTGGAAGTGCTGTGCGGGGATCGGGTGCCTGGGGGCCGGCGGGAGCGACGCGACGCAACGGTGGCCATCTGACTTCGCACGACCGGGCCGCTCGGCCCGGGTAGCCCGGCGGGGTCGGCCCGATCGCGCCGGAGCCGGTGCCGCCGGAGATCTCACAGACATGGACAGGGGCAGGCAAGTGGCAAAGGCAAACGCCAGCGTCGCGCCGGAAGCCGGTGCGGCGGGCAAAGGGCGCGCGGGAGTGCAGTCGGTCGAGATCGGCATCCGCATCGTTGGTGCGATTGCCGAAGCTGGACAGCCCCTGATGCTGCGCGACATCGCGAAGGCGGTCGGGATGCCGGCCGCCAAGGTGCACCGCTACCTGGTCAGTCTGATACGGCAGGAGATGGTCGAGCAGGATTCATTCGGCGGCCGGTACTGGCTCGGTCCCTTCGCGCTGCGCGTCGGCCTTTCGGCGCTGCGCCAGCTCGACGTCGTGCGAATGGCCAGCGAAGCGATCGCCGATCTTCGCGACCGGACCGATCACACCGCGATCCTGTCGGTGTACGGCTCGGCCGGCCCCACGATCGTGCGCTGGGAGGAATGCCGGCATCCGACGGCGGTGAACGCCCACGTTGGCTCCGTGCTGAGCCTCCTCGACTCGGCGACGGGCCGGGTGTTCGCAGCGTTCCTTCCTCCACACCTGGTCGAGGACCGGATTCGGGCCGAGGCAGGGGACCGCGATCCCGCAGCGATCCGCAAGCTTCTGAGTGACGTGCGCACGCGGGGCATGTCGCTGGTGCGCGGGAGCGAACTGGCGTCGATCAACGCGATGGGCGCCCCGGTTTTCGACCACGCCGACAATCTGGTGGCGGCGATCACGCTCATGGGTTCGCGGCGCACCTTCGACGTGGCCTGGAACAACGCGATGGCCCGCGAACTCGTCGCATGCGCACGCCGGGTCTCGCAGCGCCTGGGCCACGAGGATCATCCGGCTCCTGTTGCGGCATGGCCGCGTTGAGGACACGCCGCCAGGCAGGCGGCGAGCCGGTGCGTCAGCCGCCAGCAGCGCTCGCAGGGGTTCGCCAGGCAACCGGCAGCGAGTCCTTGACCGCGTCCCAGAAGACTTCAGGCGCTTCGACGTGGACGTTGTGACCCTGGCCGGCCAGGATCCGGACCGGAGCGCCGAACCTCGACATGCCTTCGGGACTCGCGATCGCATCGCGGTCGCCGCACAGCAACGTCAGGGGAGCTTCGATGCCCGAGGCGATGCGCGCGATGTCCGGTCTTTCGATGGCGCCGACCGCCGGGTCGGTGGCCAGCATGTAAGCGCCGTCGCGGCAGGCTATACCAGCCGCCACGGTATCGGATTCGGAGTCGACCAGTCCGTGCAGCCCGGAGAGGCGCAGGTATCGATCGACCGCCTCGCCTCGCGTCGCGAACGTCTTTGCCGGAGCCTGCGCGAATCGCTGCGTGCGCGCCACGTCCTCGTCACTCCAGTCGGTCTTCACGCCGAACGCGACGACCTGCCGGATCGAACACGCAGACGCCATCGAGCCGAGCACGATCGCCACGAGGCCGCCCATGGAATGGCCGACAAGGGTGACGTCGCGCCGGTCGCGCAACAGCGCGGCGACGTCCATGGCGTGACGCTCGATCGAATACGGTCGTGCGTGCCCGGATCGGCCATGTCCGCGAAAATCAGGTGCAATCCAGCTCCCCGCCCAGTGCTGCGTCAGAACAGCTTCGAACGGATGCCAGACGGCTGAATTGGCATGCAGGCCGTGCAGCAAGACGAGGAGGGGGCCTTCGGTTCCACCTGCTTCGAAAAAGAGTCCTGACGAATCGGCCATGAGCGCTCCGGTGCGGGGCAATCGACTTCGACCCGGCTGCGCCACGCGAGAACCTGCGCCAGCCTGGAGGCATTGTGAACGACGAGCAACTGCTGCGCTACTCCCGGCACATCCTCCTCGACGAAGTCGGTGTCGAGGGTCAGGAGCGGATTTGCGCCGCGCGGGTGCTGATCGTGGGGCTCGGTGGACTGGGTTCTCCGGCGGCGCTGTATCTCGCCGCCGCGGGCGTCGGGCAACTCGTGCTGTGCGACGACGACGTCGTCGATACGGCCAACCTGCAGCGGCAGATCATTCACGGCACGAGTTCTCTCGGCCGCGCCAAGGTCGACTCGGCGCGCGATGCGCTGATGCGTCTCAATCCGGATGTGGAAGTCGTCGCGCTCGGCCGGCGTCTCGGAGGTCACCATCTGCTGGAACAGGTTCGGGCTGCCGATGTCGTTCTGGACTGCTCGGACAATTTTGAAACGCGGTACGCGGTGAACCGCGCCTGCACGGCGAGCGCGCGCCCCCTGGTGTCGGGAACGGCGGGCCGCTTCGAGGGGCATGTCTCGGTGTTCGACACGCGAAAACCCGATTCGCCCTGCTACAACTGCCTGTTTCCGGAAGGCGGGCCGGCCGAGGAAGAGCGCTGCGCGCTACTCGGCGTCTTCTCGCCGCTGACCGGGATCATCGGAGCGACGCAGGCGGCGGAAGCACTGAAAGTGATCGTCGGCTGCGGCATCCCGCTCGCTGGTCGCCTGTTGCTCGTCGACGTTCTCGACATGCGCTGTCGGGAGGTCGCGTTCGACCGGAGCGACGCATGCGCCGTTTGCGGCGGACGAAGTGCGGCCCCGGTGAACGGTTAGCAGCGGCGGGTCAGCAGCGCAGCTCGACGCGCAACTCATCCACCACCCTGAACCGCGATCGATCCGGCCGCCGGGTCGGTTCCGATCGACGCATGCGGGGAAATCGCTGTATCAGCTTCGAGAACGCCACCTGCGCTTCCATCCGAGCCACTGCGTTGCCGGCGCAGAAATGGATGCCGTGGCCGAAGGCGAGATGGCGGTTCGGCTCGCGGCCGATATCGAAGTGGTCGGGTTCCGGGAAGTGGCGTGGATCCCGGTTGGCGGCGGCGATGGCGACGTGGAAGAAGGTGCCGGCCGGGACCGTGTCCCCGTGCATTTCGACGTCGACCACCGAGCGTCGGTTGCCGATCTGGAGCGGGCTTTCGTAGCGCAGCATTTCCTCGATTGCCGGTTTCAGCAGCGCAGGTTCCCGCTTCAGGCGCTCTGCCTGCTCGGGAAACCGCAGCAGCAGGTCGACACCGTTGGCGATCAGGCTGGTCGTGGTGTCGTGACCGGCATTCAGCATGAAGATCGAGTTGTGGATGATCTCGAGTTCGGTCAGGCCCTCCCCGGCGTCCGCTGCGCTGATCAAGGTCCAGAGGATGTCGGTCTCGGCGTTCCTCGCGGGGTTGGCGCGCTTCCAGCTGATCAGCCGGCGCAGGTAGTCCTTGAACTCCTCGACCGCGCGATTGCCGGCTTCGATCTGTTCCGGCGTGCGCACCGGCTCGAGCCCGCCGAGAATCAGCGACGCCCAATCGCGCAGCGGCTCGCGCTCGCCACGGGGCACGCCCAGCAGATCCCCCACCAGGTTGAGCGGGATCGCCGCCGCGAATTCGCCGACGATGTCGATCACGTTCCGGTCTGCTGCACGGTCGAGCAGCTCGTCGACCATCCGGGCCACGCTTTCCTCCATGCGACGCAGAGTCTGCGCCGCGAAGAACGGCTGCAGCAACTTGCGTACGCGGGTGTGGTAGGGCGGGTCGTTGAATACCAGCGACGTCGTGTGGTGCTCGTAGAGGGGGCTTTCGCCGAACCTGGGCTTGAAGTCGACGCGTTTGTCCGACGAGAACCTGGCCGAGTCGGTGAGCACGGTGCGCACGTCGTCGTAACGGGTGAGAAGCATCGAACCGTCGGGCTGGCGACAAAGCGGTGCGTGCTCACGCAGCACCGTGAAATCCGGGTAAGGATCCTGGGAGAACGCGTGATCGACGTCAGCGAGAACGAAATTGCGGGCCTGTTCCGGCGTCAGTCTCATGCGGGGCTCCTCGTCGGTCGCTCAGCGCGATTCTACCGGCGGGCCCGGACCGGCACGCGACGCTCAGCGAAAGACCACCGTCTTGCCGCCGTTGAGCAGGATGCGGTGCTCGGCG
>DAORSF010000016.1:0-14703 GCA_035443405.1 Burkholderiaceae bacterium
CCTAAGAGCGTTCGGCGACGGTCTTCAGGTTCGCGAGCCCCGCCTCGAAGTCGCGTCCGATCATCGCGTCCATGTTCATGAACACGCCGAGCAGCCGCGCGACGAACGGGCTCGGCCCCCGCATCGCCCAGGTGACCTCGGTGGCGTCGCCGCGCGGCACGAGCGTGAACTCGACCAGGTTGTGGGCCTCGAACGGCGCCACCATGTCGAGCTTCATCGCCACGCGGGTCGGCGGCGTCGACTCGACGATCTCGAGGCTGCCCTTGCCGACGTCCTGGTTGCCTTCGAAGTCGTACGCCGCGCCCGGGCCGCTGGCCGCGCCGCGGTAGCGGCCCTTCAGGTTCGGGTCCTTCTTCTCGTACGGATTCCAGGTGTTGAAACGGTGCAGGTCGGCGATCAGCGCGTGGAGCTCGTCGGCCGGCGCGCGGATGCTGGCCACGCGCTCGACGCGGAAGGTGTCGGGCCGGCTCGCGGCGTAGAGCAGCACCGCCGCGACCGCGACGACGGCGAGGATGACGAGGGCCCGGATCATGACGCCCTCTGCTGCATGCCGGCGCCCAGCTCGCGGAAGCGCTCGATCGCCTCGCTCGGGCCGAAGTCCTCGAGCTCGAACAACTGCCGGACCTCGATCTCGCAGGTGCCCGTGCCGCCGTCCGGCGCCGGGAAGCGCCGGGTCCATTCGAGCGCTTCCTCGCGCGAGCGCGCCAGGATCACCGTGTAGCCGGCGACGAGTTCCTTGGTCTCGGCGAACGGCCCGTCGACGACGGTGCGCTTGCCGCCTTCGTAGCGGATCCGCCAGCCCTTCGCGCTCGGCTGCAGGCCCGACGCGTCCAGCAGCGCGCCGGCCTCGGCCAGCTGCTGGTGGTAGTCGGTCATCGTGGCGATGAGCTGCTCTTCGGGCATGACGCCGGCCTCGGTCTGCGGCGTCGCCTTCACCAGGATCATGAATCGCATGGTCGGTTCTCCTTCGTGCGAAGCCGGATCGGCTTCCATCGACACGACGGACGGTGCGGCGCGGATTCGACCGGCCCCGGATCAGGGAAAACCCTGGTCCAGACGCAGGCGCCCTGCGTCAGGCCGATTCGACGTAACAGGGAGCGAGCGCGCGCACCTCAACGGTGCACCACTCGGCCGCCGGGCAGCGGGAAGCGATCGCGATCGCCTCGTCCCGCGTCCTGCAGTCGACCAGGAAGAAGCCGCCGACCATTTCCTTGGCTTCGGCGAAGGGGCCGTCGAGAACCTGCGGACGTCCGCCGCGGACCTCGACGCGCGCGGCGCCGGCGTGCGACTCGAGCGACTCGCTCGCCAGCAGCAGGCCCTGCGCCTTCAGCTCGTCGCCGAAGCGCAGCATGCGCGCGTAGAGCTCGCGGCCTTCCGCCTCGGTGCGCGCGCGCCGCTGGTCGGGCGGCTCGATCATCAGCAGCATGTACGGCATCACGGTCCTCCGACTCGCGCGCCAGGATGGCCGGATCTTACTTCCTGGCGGCGTCGACGAGCGCCCGGATCGCCCAGCGCTTCACCTTGCGTGCCTCCGCGTCGTCGAGCCGCAGCACGTCCTTGAATACGACCATCGCCTCGGTGCCGACGACCAGCGCGAGCGCCCTGCCGAGCGTCTGCAGCGCCGCCGGCCGGAACCGCTTGCGGGCGGGCTCGAGCGCGGCGTCGATCAGCGGGCTGCGGCGGTTCTGCCGCGCCGGAATGTCCGCGTCGCCGTCGCGCGCGAGGCCCCTCTGCAGCGAATGCGCCAGCATCACGCGGATCTGCGCCTCGTTGTCGACGACCATCCGGTGGAGCGCCGCGTCGACGCGTTCGAGGCGCTCGACCGGGTCGTCGGGCGATGCCCCGCGGAACAGCTCGCCGGGCTCCGGTGTGTCGATGTCGAACGAGGCCTCGGCCAGCAGCGCGTCGACGTCCGGGAAGTAGCGGTACGCGGTCGCGCGCGACACCAGCGCCTCCTCCGCGATCTCCTCGAGGCGCGGCTTGCGTCCCTGCTTCAACAGCCGCGACGCCGCGTTCAGCAGGTCCTTGCGCGTGCGCATGCGCTGGTTCGGCCGTCCTGCTGCTCCGGTATCGGCCATGTCAGTCCTGCGACAGCTGCCGTTGGAGGGCCGCGAGGTCGAGCCAGACGTTCTCGCGCCGGATGCCGCCATCGCCGGCGAACTCGATGACGTGCAGCAGCCGGAACTCCAGCGGACGGTCGCGTCCGTCGAGGCCGAACGGGCTGCCGGGCGCCCGGCCGCGCCAGACCGACTCGTCGACCAGGAAGTCGTCGCCGTACAGGCGCCTGACCGTCTCCACCTGGCCGTCCGCCAGGTCGGCGAACAACGTCTCGTAGAACGGGCGCGCGCCGTCGCGGCCGCGGGTCGGGCCCGCCGGCCAGCCGACGATGTCGTGCTCGACGTCGGACGACAGCGTCGCCAGCACGCCTTCGACGTCGTCGCGGGCCTCGAAACGGAAGTGCTCGTCGATCTTGCGGTCCATTTCGGTGCGGGTCAGCGCCATGGTCGGATCCTCCAGCTTGCGCCCGAATTCGGCAGCCTCGATCTTAATGAGACGTATATCTCATGTCAATACAAGAATCACGCCGCAGCGCAGGTGCGGCCGCCACGTCGGCGGCGGCGCGAAGCGCGCGCGTTCAACCCGAGGTGTCGCGCAGTTCGCGCCGCAGCACTTTCCCGATCGGCGTCTTCGGCAGCGTCTCGCGGAACTGCACCACGCGCGGCATCTTGTACCCGGTGAGCCGGGCCCTGCAGTGCTCGATCACCGCCTCCTTCGTGAGGCCCGGGTCCTTCTTCACGATCACCACCTTCACCGCCTCGCCCGACTTCTCGTCGGGAACGCCGACCACCCCGCATTCCAGCACGCCGGAGTGCGACGCCACCACGCTCTCGATCTCGTTCGGATAGACGTTGAATCCGGAAACCAGGATCATGTCCTTCTTGCGGTCGGTGAGCGTGACGTAGCCCTTCGCATCCAGGTGGCCGACGTCGCCCGTCTTCAACCAGCCGTCCTGCATCGCCTTCGCGGTTTCTTCCGGATGGTTCCAGTAGCCCTTCATCACCTGCGGGCCGCGGACGCACAGCTCGCCGGTGTGCTTCTCGATGTCTCCCTGGCCGGTCCAGACCGGCAGTTCCTCGAACCCGTCGTCGCGGATCGACACGTCGGTCGACGGAAAGGGCAGGCCGATCGTGCCGTTCCACGGCGATTCGAGCGGATTGGCGCAGACGCCGGGCGAAGCCTCGGTCAGGCCGTAGGCTTCGGTGATGTTGCGGCCGGTCACCTGTTGCCAGCGCTCGGCCACCGGCTGTTGCACCGCCGCGCCACCGCCGACCGCCACCTTGAGCGTCGAGAAGTCGAGCCGGTCGAACCCGGGCGTGTTCAACAAGCCGTTGAACAACGTATTGACGCCGGTCACCGCGGTGAACTTCCAGCGCCCGAGTTCCTCGACCAGCGCCGGCAGGTCGCGCGGATTGGTGATCAGCACGGTCAGGCTGCCCCACTTCATGAACGACAGCGTCGAGGTCAGGCAGAAGATGTGGTACATCGGCAGCGGCGCGATGACGATCTCGGCGCCCTCCTCGAATTTGCCCGAGATCCAGATGCCGGTCTGCTCCAGGTTGGCGAGGATGTTGCGGTGGGTCAGCATCGCGCCCTTCGCCACACCCGTGGTGCCGCCGGTGTATTGCAGGAAGGCGACGTCGTCGCGCCCGACCTCGACCGGCGAGAGCGGCGTCGCCGCGCCGCGCTCGAGTGCGGCGCGGAACCCGATCGCGTGCTCGATGCGCCACGGCGGGACCATCTTCTTCAGCCGCTTGACGACCAGGTTCACGATCCAGCGCTTCGGCGCCGGCAGCAGGTCGCCCGGCTGCGTGGTGATCACGTGCCTGACCGCCGTGCTGCCGAGCACCTGCTGCAACGCATGGGCGAAGTTCTCGAGGATGACGATCGCCTTCGCGCCGGAGTCCTCGAGCTGGTGCGCGAGCTCGCGCGGCGTGTACAGCGGATTGACGTTCACCACCGTCATGCCGGCGCGCAGGACACCAAACAGCGCCACCGGATACTGCAGCAGGTTCGGCGCCATGATGGCGACCCGCTCGCCCTTCGCCATGCCCGGCAGCCGCTGCAGGAACGCGGCGAAGTCGCGCGACAAGCGCTCCAGCTCGGCATAGCTCAGCGTGCGGCCGAGGTTGTGGAAGGCGGGCCGGCCGGCATACCTGGCGGCGGTCTTCTCGACCATGTCCGGGACGGACGCAAACAGGTCGGGGTCGATCTCGGCGGGGATGCCGGGCGGGTAACTCTGAAGCCAGATCCTGTCCACGTCGTTCGTTCTCCTGTCGGTGCCGTCGATCCAGCCGCGGCGGATCCGGTGATCCGGATTTCGACAGTTTGCGCGCATCGGCGTCGACCGTCCTCGCCGCGGTTCGTCGAGGTTCGACGACGCGCCGCCGCGCGCCGCCAAGTGCATCATGATCGCGCATGGCGCCCGAGCAATCCGACCGTCGAAGGGCCTGGCAGCCGTACCGCCTGATCCTGCCCGCCGGTACCGATCCGGCCGCGCTACCGCTGCTGCGGGCGCGCGCGATGCGCGCGTTCGCCGACGGATTCGTGGCGGTGCTGCTGCCGGCCTATCTGCTCGAACTCGGCATGGGCACGCTGGAGGTCGGCATCCTCAGTACCGCGACGATGCTCGGTTCGGCGTTTGCGACGCTCGCCGTCGGCACCTGGGGATATCGCTTCGACGGCAGGCGGTTGCTGCGGGCCGCAGCCGTGCTGATGATCGCCACCGGCTGCGCGTTCGCCTCGCTGTCGTCGTTCTGGCCGCTTCTGGTGGTGGCGTTCGTCGGAACGCTCAACCCCAGTTCGGGCGACGTCAGCATGTTCCTGCCACTCGAGCACGCGGCGCTGGCGGGTGCCGCGCGTGGCGACGCGCGCACCGCGCTGTTCGCGCGCTACAGCGTGGTCGGAGCACTGTGCGCCGCCGTCGGGGCGCTGGCGTCGTCGGCGCCGGACTTGCTCGCGAACCAGACCGGGCTCGCGCGCGTTGACGCGCTGCGCAGCATGTTCGTCGTTTACGGCGCAATCGGCGCCATCGTCTGGTGGCTCTACCGGCGACTGCCTGGACGGGCGGCAGTTGCCGGGCCGGCGCCTGCCGCCCCGCTCGGCCCGTCGCGCACGGTCGTCGTTCGACTGGCTGCACTGTTCAGCATCGACTCGTTTGCCGGGGGCCTGGTGGTCAATTCGCTGCTGTCGTTATGGCTGATGCAGCGCCACGGGCTCACGCTGGCGCAGGCGGGGCAGTTCTTCTTCTGGGCCGGCCTGCTGAGTGCCGCGTCCCAACTGGCCGCGCCGGCCGTGGCGCGACGCATCGGCCTGCTGAACACGATGGTGTTCACCCACATCCCGGCGAACTTCTGCCTGGTGCTGGCCGCGTTCGCGCCCGGCGCGCAGGTCGCATTGGGCCTGTTGCTGCTTCGAAGCGCGCTGTCGCAGATGGACGTGCCGCCTCGTACCGCCTACGTCATGGCGGTCGTCACGCCGCCGGAGCGGGCGGCAGCCGCGAGCTTCACGGCGGTGCCGCGCAGCCTGGCCGCCGCGCTGAGCCCGTCGCTCAGCGGCGCGCTGTTCGCTGCCGGATGGATGTCGGCGCCGCTGATCGGCTGTGGACTGCTGAAGCTTGCCTACGACGTCGCGCTGTGGCGGGCGTTCCGGTCACATCCGACCGTCGACGCGTGATCGGGTCTGCCGGATCAGCGGGGCGGCGCCGGGCGGATGCCTGCCGCTTCGTCCTTGCGGGCCTTCTTGGCCGCCTTCTTTTCCTTCGGACTCAACAGTGGCTGCTTCTTCGTTTCCTTGTTGCTCTGCCTCACCTTGCCCATGGTCCTGCTCCTCGAGAGCGCCTGCGGATGCGCAGCGCACGCCCAGTATAGGCCGATGCCGCCGTCATCGCGCGAACATCGTCCCGGGCAGCCACAGCGCGATCTGCGGCCAGATCATCACCGCGGCCATCACCGCGATCATCAGCAGCACGTAGGGCGCCGAGCCGCGCACGATCTCGCCGATCGGCGCCCGCGTGATCGCCTTGATGGTGAACAGGTTCATGCCCACCGGCGGCGTGATCTGCGCCAGTTCGAGGTTGATGACCAGCAGCACGCCGTACCAGATCGGGTCGATGTCGAGATGCAGCATCGCCGGCATGATGACGGGCGTCGTGATCAGGATGATCGCGATCGACTCGAGGAACATCCCGAGCACGAAGATCAGCGCCATCATCACGACCAGGAAGCCGGCGACGCCGATGTCCGCCGCGATGATCGCCTCGACGATCTGCTGCGGGATGCGCATCTTGGTCAGCACGTGGCCGAACACCGACGCGCCGGCGAGGATCATGAACAGCATCGCCGAGACGCGGCAGGCGTCGACGGCCGAGTGCCAGACGTCGCGCAGGCCGATCGTGCGGTAGACCCCCGCCGCGACCAGCAGCGCCAGCCACGCGCCCGCGGCGGCCGCCTCGGTGGCGGTAAAGACGCCGGCGTACATGCCGCCCAGCACGAACACCGGCAGCGAGATGGCCCACAGCGACTTGCGCAGCGCGGCCAGCGCTTCGGCCAGTCGAGCGCGCGGTTCGCGGGCGATGTGCCGGTGCCGCAGCGCCGTGCTCGCCATGCTCCAGGCGACGAACACGCCCGCCATCAGCAGCCCGGGCACGACGCCGGCCATGAACAGGCCGCCGATCGACGTGTCGGTGGTCACGCCGTACAGCACCATCGGCCCCGACGGCGGGATCAGGATGCCCAGCGTGCCGCCGGCCGCCACCAGCCCGTAGGCGAATCGCGGGTCGTAGCCGAAGCGGATCATCTGCGGGATCGCCACCGCGCCGATCGTGAGCGCGGTCGCGACGCTCGAGCCCGAGATCGCCGCGAAGATCGTGCACGCGGCGATGGTGGCGATGCCCAGCCCGCCGGGCAGGTGGCGGGTGAGCGTGTAGGCAGTGTTGTACAGGTCGTCGACGATGCGCCCGCGGATCATCACGTGGGCCATGAACGCGAACAGCGGAATCGCGACCAGCAGGTAGCGGTTGAGCTCGCCGAAGATGACTTCGGTGACCGATCCCAGCTCGCCCTGCGTGACCAGCAGCAGCGCGCCGCCGTACAGCGCCAGCCCGGCGAAGATCGGCAGGCCGGTGAACAGCAGCAGCAGCAGGCCCGCGAAGATCAGCGCGATCGTCACGCCGGGTCCTCGCCGGGATCCTCATCCGCGTCGCGGCCGGCATGGACCGGGGGCGCACCGACCAGCGCGCGCCACAGCGCCTCGATCGCCGCCAGCAGCATCAGCGCGCCGCCGACCGGCATCAGCACCATCAGCCACCAGGTCGGCCATTCGAGCGAGCCCTCCGTGACCAGGCCGAGCATCCGGGCGAGCATCGCCGTCTGCCAGCCGTTGACGATCAGCACGCCCGCGATCGCCGCTGCCGCGAGCGCGGCCCACGCCTGCACCCAGCGGCGGCGCTCGGGGGACAACCGCTCGACCAGAAGGTCGACGCCGATGTGCTCGCCATTGCGCAGGGCCTGCGCAGCGGCGAGCATGACGACGGCCACCAGCGCGAAGCCGACCACCTCGTCGACCCAGACCGGCGCGGCGTTGAAGGCGTAGCGCAACAGCACCGCCCAGCCGATCAGCGCCAGCGACGCCAGCAGCGCCACCGCTGCCAGCGCCATCGCGACGTCGGCGAGAACGCGCACCACGCGGCCCAGCCTCCGCAGCGCAGGGCCCTCCGGGGTAGCGGGGCGCCCCGGTTCGCTCGTCACGGCCGCTCGCGCGTCAGAGCCGGTCGATCAACTCGAGCAGCTTCACGCCGTCGGGCGCGGTCGCGCGCAGGAACTCCTTCTTGACTGCCGGCTGCATCGCGGCGGCCATCGCCTGCTCCTGCGCTTTCGTCAGCGCCACGGCCTGCATGCCCTTCTCGTTGAGCACCTTGACGTCTTCGGGCGGCACGCCGTCGGCATTGCGGATCGAACGCTTGACCGCGCGGTCGGCCGCGGCCTGGATCGCCGCTCGCAAGTCGGCAGGCAGGCCGTTCCACCACGCCGGGTTCACGACCAGGTTGTCGAACGCGAGGATGATGTTCGACGCCACGCCGTACTTCTGGATCTCGTAGAACTTGCGGCTGTTGGCCGCCTTCACGCCGGTGAAGCCGGCGTCCAGCACGCCGGTTTGCAGCGCCTGGTAGACCTCGGAGCCGGGCATCGCCGACGGCGCTGCGCCCACTGCCTCGAGGCCTGCGTCGAACAGCTTGTTCAGGCCGCGAATCTTCAGCCCCGAGAAGTCGGCCGGCGTAACCAGCAGCTTCCTGCTCGACGTGAAGATGCCGTCATTGGTGTCGACGATCCAGGCGATGTTCTTCACGCCGCGCGCTGCCATCTTCGCGTCGAGCAGCTTCGACGCCTCGGAGCCGATGAACGCCTTCTGCTTGGCCACCGAGGTCATCAGGTAGGGGATGACGGTGACGCTCATTTCGGGGATCGTGCCGCCCCACTGGAAGCTCAGGATCACCGCCGCTTCGATCTTGCCGCTGGCCACGGCCGGGTGGTTCTGGTTCGGCTTGTACAGCTGCGCGGCGCCGAAGGTCTGGACTTCGACCCGCCCCTTGGTGGCCTCCTTCACCTCCTTCGCGAACTGCTCGAGGCTGACCGCGGTGTGATGCGTCGGCGGGAACTGGTGGCTGATGCGCATCGTGTAGTCGGCGGCGTGCGCGCTGCCGAGGGCGCCGAGCGCGGCGAAGGACAGTGCGGCGCACCGGAGTGCGAACTGGCGGCGGTCGATCATGCTTGTCTCCTCTGTCGTGGTTCGGGTCGGGCGAAGGCCTTCAGGCGACGGCGCGACACGCGCGCAGCGCTTCGATCTCGCCGGCAGCATAGTGCAGGCCGGCCAGCAGTTCCTGCGTGTGCTCGCCGAAGCGCGGCGGATCGAGCCGCACCGGCAGGCGCGCACCCCGCATCGTGATCGGGAACAGCGTGGTCTTGACGACCTGGCCCGCCTTGTCGCCGTCGGGCAGAACGACGTCGGCCAGTCCCCCGGTGGCCTGCAGGTGTGGATCGTCGTACAGGTCCTCGGGCCGGCGGATCGGCGCGAACGGCAGCCCCGCACGTTCGAACAGCGCGGCGAGCTCGGCCGCCGAGCGCTGCGCGAGGCGCTCGCGCAGCAGCGGCAGCAGCGTCGGGCGCGCCCGCACCCGGTCGTTGTTGGTCGCAAGGGTCGGGTCGGCCTTCAGGTCGGCGAAGCCCAGCGCGTCGCAGAAGGTCGCGAACTGCGCGTCGCTGACCGCGGCGAGGAAGATCTGTTCGCCGTTTTTCACGGTGAACACGTCGTAGATCGCCCACGGGCTCTCGCGAGCCGGCATCGGCGCCGGCGCACGGCCCGTCACTGCGTACTGCAGCATGTGCTGGCCGACCAGGAACACGTTGTTCTCGAACAGCGCCGACTGCACTTCCATGCCCTTGCCGGTGATGCCGCGCTGGACCAGCGCGCCCAGCGCGCCGATCGCGCCGAACAGCCCGCCCATGATGTCGTTGATGCTGGTGCCGGCGCGCAGCGGGTCGCCGGGGCGCCCCGTCATGTAGGCCAGCCCGCCCATCATCTGCACGACCTCGTCGAGCGCGGTGCGGTGCTCGTAGGGGCCGGGCAGGAATCCCTTGTGCCTCACGTAGATCAGGCGCTCGTTGCGCTGCGCGAGCGACGCGTAGTCGAGCCCGAACTTGACCAGCGCGCCGGGCTTGAAGTTTTCGACCACGACGTCGGCGCTGGCCGCCAGCCGCCGCGCCGCCTCGGCGCCGGCCGGCTGGCGCAGGTCGATGCCGATGCTCTTCTTGTTGCGGTTGAACATCGGGAAGAAGCCGGCGCCGGCGCCGAGCAGCCGACGCGTGTTCTCGCCGTCGATCGGCTCGACCTTGATGACCTCGGCGCCCATGTCGGCGAGTACCATCCCGCAGGTCGGGCCCATCACCATGTGCGTGAACTCGACCACCCGCAGCCCCTCGAGCGGCTGTGGCGCGCGCCGGTCGGTGCGATGCTCGCTCATCGGCGACGATCCTCGTGGCAGGCGCGGCCGCGGGTCACGCGGACTGGCGCATCGTTTTCGGCAGGCCGGCGCGCCACAGCGTGCCGTGCAGCGTCTCGCCCTCCAGCCAGCTGGCGAGCCTGGCCCGCAACGCGAGCAGCGCGTCGAAATCCAGTCCGGTCGGTTCGCCCATGCTGCCAAACAGGTAGGCGAGGTCCTCGGTCGCGACGTTGCCGCTGGCGCCGGGCGCGTGCGGGCAGCCGCCGATGCCGGCCAGGCAGGCGTCGAAGCGCCGCACGCCGACCTGCCACGCCGCGTAGACGTTGGCCATGCCGAGCCCGCGCGTGTCGTGGAAGTGCCCGCAGGCGAGCCGCTCGCCGGCGACCGCGAAGCTGCGCTCGAACAGTTCGCGCACCGCCTTGGGGTCGGCATAGCCGACCGTGTCGGCGAGCCCGACCCGTTCGACGCCGGCGTCGAGCACCGCGCGCAGCAGCCGCAACACCTCGTCCGGATCGACGCGGCCCTGGATCGTGCAGCCGAACGCGGTGCTGATCCCGACCTCGAGCAGGCACGCCGAGCCGGCCGCGTCGCGCTCGGCGCGAATCGCCGCGATCTCGGCGACCACGTCGTCCGGCGTCTTGCGCAGGTTGGCGAGGCTGTGCGCGCGGCTCGCCGACAGCGGCAACAGCATCGAGTGCGCGCCGCATTCGATCGCGCGCTGCGCGCCCTTCAGGTTGGGTACCAGCACCGAGACGACGAGGCCCGGCAGCGCCTTCGCAAAGGCCACCAGTTCGGCAGTGTCGGCCAGCTGCGGCAGCAGACGCGGCGGCACGAACGAGCCGACCTCGATCTCGCGCAGCCCGGCGGCGTGCGCGTCGCGGATCCATTCGAGCTTCTGCGCGGTGGGCAGCGTGCGCGCGATGCTCTGCAGCCCGTCGCGCAAGCCGACCTCGCGGATCAGCACCTGTCGGGTCGATGCGTGCATATTCGCGATTCTAGGCATTCCCCCGGGGATCGAAAGCGATCTTTTGGAAGCCGCAGCGTTCCGCGCCCGCGATTCGCTGGTCGCGTCGGCGGTCAGCAAGCGCATCGCGGCGATGGAGCGCGAGATCGGCACCCCATTGCTGGTGCGCGGTCGCCGCGGCATCGAGCCGACCGCCGCCGGCGAGGCGCTGCTGCGCCAGGCACGCGAGGTGCTCGGCGCGATGGAGCGCATGCACGCCGAGATCGGCGAGTTCGCCACCGGCGTGAAGGGTAGCGTGCGCGTGGTGGCCAGCGTCTCGGCGCTGGCCGAGCGCCTGCCCGACGACATCGCGAGCTTTCTCGCACGCTACGGATCGGTGCGCGTCAGCCTCGACGAAGGGGTCAGCAGCGAGATCGTGCGCGCCGTGCGCGAGGGCACGACCGACATCGGCGTGCTGTGGGACGCGGGCGCGCTGGAGGGACTGCGGACCGTGCCGTACCGATCCGACCTGCTTTGCGCGGTGGTCCACGCCTCGCATCCGCTGGCGCCGCACGAGCGGCTGCGCTACGAGCAGACGCTCGACTACCCTGCGATCGGCGTGGCACCCGGCGGGATGGTCGAGGCGATGCTGCGACGGCAGGCCGCGCTGCTGGGGCGCTCGCCGGCCAACCGGATCCAGGTCTCGGGACTGGATGCCGCCTGCCGGATCGTCGCCGCCGGGCTCGGGCTGGCAATCCTGCCGCGCGAGGCGATCACGCCGACGGCCACTGCGACCGGGCTGGCGGTCGTGCCACTCACCGATCGATGGGCCGTGCGGCGCTTCGTCGTCTGCTGGCGCGGCGACGCGACGCTGTCGGCGACGTCGCGTGCGCTGATCGGGCATCTTCGGCAGCAAGCGACGATCGCGCAGTTTGCCGCTGGCGCCTCGGTGCCTCGCCCGTGATAATCCGGGAGTTTCGTCGCTTGCTCTGGAGGCAACGATGAATGCCCCGCTCGCATCGTGGCTTCGGCTGCGCGATCACCTGTCCGACGACCTGTTCGGCGGACCGCGGCTGCTCAAGGCCGCCTGGGTGATCAACCTGCAGAAGGCGGGCACCCTGCCGTTCGTGCTCGCGCTGATGTGGGCCTACGACTGCTGGACCTCCACGGCGTGGGTCTACGCGGCGCTGCACGGCAGCTACGGCCTGTGCTGGCTGCTGAAGGACCGCATCTTCCCCGACCCGAACTGGGAGAAGAAGATCACCTTCGGCGGCGCCTTCGTCGTCTGGGCAACCGTCCTCGGCCCGTACTGGCTGGCGCCGGTGCTGATCGTCACGCAGCGCATCGAGGCGCCGCCGTGGATGCTGTTCGTCGCCACGCTCGTCTACGTCCTCGGCGTCGTGCTGATGATGGGCAGCGATGCGCAGAAGTACTTCACGCTGAAAACGAAGCCCGGCCTCATCACCGACGGGTTCTTCAGCCGTGTGCGCCACCCGAACTACCTCGGCGAAATGATGCTGTATGGCAGCTTCGCGCTGCTGGCCGACCACTGGGCGCCGTGGGCCGTGCTCGCCTGGGTATGGCTCGGCGTGTTCCTGCCCAACATGCTCCGCAAGGAGTCGCGCATGGCGCGCTACCCGCAATGGAGCGAATACCGGGCGCGAAGCGGGTTGCTGCTGCCGCGGCCGGGCCGAGCAGCCTTGCCGGCCGCGATCGCGGCCGAACCGCCGAAGCAGGCGCGCTAGCTGCAATCCACGGACCGGCTCTTGACAGAAGCCGTAGGCGCGGCCCAGACTGAGCTAGTTGACTGACTGGTTTGGAAATGAATCGCCGATCCGACGAAGCAGCGAGCCGCCGAGACCAGTTGGTGAAAGCCGCGAGCCAGGTCATCCACCGGCAGGGCTTCGCGCGCACGACGCTCGCCGACATCGCACAGGCCGCCGAGGTCGCGCTGGGCAGCGTCTACTACTACTTCAAGACGAAAGAAGACATCGCCGTCGCGATCGTCGATCGGCGCATGGCCCACCTGCACCACATCCTCGTGGAAGCCACCGAAGCGGCGAGCGCGAGGGAACGGCTCGAGGCGCTGGTCCGGATCTGGGTCGGCGACAAGGACATCGACGCGCTCTACGGGTGCCCGATCGGCAGCCTCTGCTACGAACTCAGTCGGCAGCGCGGCGCGCTGGCCGACGAGGCGGCGCGTCCGATGCGCTTCCTGTTGCGATGGTCCGAAGAGCAGTTCCGGCTGCTCGGCAAAGGCGACGAGTCGCCGGCGCTGGCCCTGCAGTTGGTCACGACGCTGCAGGGGGCGAGCCTCGTGGCCAACGCGTTCAACGATCCGGCAGTCATCGTGCGGGAAACCGATCGCCTGATGGACTGGCTGGCGAACCTCGCCCGCGCGCGAGCGTCGCGCCGGCGCGCTCCGACACGCGCCGGCGGCGCGTAGCGACGATTGCCTTGCCCAGCGCCGGGGGACACCGGCGAATTCCACCCACCGAGGAGAGACGATGAAGACCGCAGCAGCCATCACCACGTTCATGATCGCGGCAGGCATGGCCCAGCCCGCGCTGGCCGAAGCCTTTGCCCCGTACGGAACGGCCAAGGTGGACATGCACAAGATGCCGGTGGAGAACACCGTCTTCGACGTGAACTACGAGGACCCGCAGAAGCTCAACGTCCTCTACAACTTCGTCAAGAACACGAAGAAGACGACCGGCGGCAAGGTCGTCGTCGTGACCCACGGCCCCGAACTGCGCGCGTTCGCGAAGGAGAACTACGAGAAGTACCAGGGCATCGTCGACAAGATGGCCGAACTGAGCAAGGAGGGGGTCGAGTTCAAGATGTGCAACAACGCGATGCTCGCCGCCGGGTTCAAGGCCGAGGACATGCACGGCTTCGTCACGGTCGTGCCTGCCGGCTTCCCCGAAGTCGCCTACTGGCAAGGCAAGGGATACCGGTACATCAACCCGCTGCCGCTGCCGGTCAAGGACATCCGCTACATCGACCAGCCGGGCCTGAAGAAGTAAGGGAAAGCGGCGGAGGCATGGGCATGCGACCCGGATGGCTGGTCTGCCTGCTGATGCTGGCGCCGCTACCGCCCCAGGCGCAGACCGGCGCGCCCTGGGGCGGCGCGCGCGACGCGCCGATCCGCTACGCGCCGGCCCGGGTGCTCTACGACGTCGACAAGGGCGGCATCGCCGCGCTGAACAACATCCTCGACCGCGTCAGCCTGCTGAACAAGCTCTACGAGGCCGACCCGTTCGAGTCGTCGATCGTGGTCGTGGTGCACGGCGATGCGATCCCGCTGTTCGGGATTCGCGACCATGCGAAGTACCGCGACGTCATGCAGCGAGCGCAGAGCCTCACGCAGAGCGGCATGATCGAATTCCGGCTGTGCCGCGCTGCCGCGGGCGTGCTCGGCTACCGGCCCGCGGACATCCACGGCTTCGTGCGGATGGTGCCGATGGCCGATGCGGAAATCGTGCGGTTGCAGAACGAAGGCTACGCGTACATGCGGTGAGGCCGCGCAGGCTACGGTCGGCGCGCGCTGATCGTCCGCCCGTCGGCCGCGTGCAGCACCAGCGCGCCGGTCGCGTCGAGCGTGAAGTGCCGCACCTGCGCCAGCAGGTCGAGGAACAGCCGCTCCTGCTGCATCAGGGCCGGCGCGCAGGCCATCATCGTCGCCGCGGCCTTCGAGATCGTCAGC
>DAORSF010000017.1:0-14124 GCA_035443405.1 Burkholderiaceae bacterium
CGTAGGTCTTCAGGATCGGCCCGACGGTGCCGTCGACCTCGGCGTTCATCAGCACCACGTGCTTGCCGTGGGAGATCGCTTCGAGCGCGACGCGCGCCGCGTGCTCGACGGTGCCGGTGACCTCGACGATCGCGTCGACGCCGGCGGCCCGGCAAGGCAGCAGCGCGTCCCCGGTGACGGCGGGCACGCCGTTTTCGATCGCCGCCTCGAGCTGCGCCACGGTCTCGACGGCCCGGACGCCCTCCACGCCGGCCTCGCGGTACGCGCGCTGCGCGCCGTCGATGGTGCGGTTGGCGATCGCCACGACCTGCATGCCGCGAACTGCCGTGCAGATCTGCAGCGCGATCCCGCGCCCCATGAATCCGGCGCCGATCAGCGCGACGCGGATCGGCCGGTTCTCCAGTTGGCGGCGCTGCAGCGCGGCGTCGACGATGATCACCGCTGGCCTCCCTCGGGCACGAATGCCGGCCAGTTCCGGTCCTTGTCGGACATTCCACGAACCTGGACCGGCCACTCGATGCCGAACGCCGGGTCGTCGTGGCGGGCGCCGCGCTCGGCGCCCGGCGTGTAGAACTCGGAAACCTGGTAAGACACGACGGCATCGTCGGTCAACGTGACGAAGCCGTGCGCGAAACCCTTCGGGACCAGCAGCATGCGGCCGTTCGCCTCGCTGAGCTCGACGCCGATCCACCTGCAATAGGTGGGCGACCCGGGCCGGATGTCGACGATCGCGTCCCAGATCGCGCCGCGCGCGCACCGCACCAGCTTGTCCTCGCCGTGCGGCGGCGCCTGGTAGTGCATGCCGCGCAGCGTGCCCACGTGGCGCGTGAGCGACGTGTTCGACTGCACCATCCGCGTCGGCAAGCCGTGCTCGGCGAACTCGCGCTCGCAATACGTCCGCGCAAAGAAGCCGCGCTCGTCCTCGCGCCGCTCGACGTCGATGATCGTCGCGCCGCTCAGCGCGGTGTGGGTGAAGATCATCGGCCCTTCCTCCTGACCGTGGCGATCACCATTTCTTCCAAGGCGCCTTGCCGCTGTCCCAGAGCCCTTCGAGCAGCTGCTTGTCGCGCAGCGTGTCCATCGGCTGCCAGAAGCCGAGGTGGCGATAGGCGGCGAGTTGCCCTGAGGACGCCAGCTGCTCCATCGGACCGCGCTCCCAGACGGTGTCGTCGCCGTCGATCAGCTCCAGCACCTTCTTCTCGAGCACGAAGAAGCCGCCGTTGACCCAGGCGCCGTCGCCCTCGGGTTTTTCCTTGAAGGTCGGCACCTTCGCCTGGTCGGCGCGCAGCGTGAACGCCCCGAAGCGGCCGGGCGGCTGCACGGCCGTCACCGTGGCGAGCGTTTTCTGATCCTTGTGAAACTGGATGGCCCGCGTGATGTCGGTGTCGCTGACGCCATCGCCGTAGGTGCAGCAGAACGGCCCGTCATCGAGGTAGCGCGCCGCGCGCTTCATCCTCCCGCCCGTCATCGTCTCGAGCCCGGTGTCGACCAGCGTCACCTTCCACGGCTCGGTCGCGGTCTTGTGCAGCGTCGTCGTGTGCTCGCGCATGTCGAACGTGACGTCGGCCGACCCCAGCGCGTAGTCCCGGAAGTACTCCTTGATCATGTGGCCCTTGTAGCCGCAGCAGATCACGAAGTCGCTCAAGCCGTGCGCCAGGTAGATCTTCATGATGTGCCACAGGATCGGCCGCCCGCCGATCTCGACCATCGGCTTCGGGCGAATCGCGCTCTCTTCGCTGATGCGCGTCCCGAAGCC
The DNA here is from genome assembly GCA_035443405.1 of Burkholderiaceae bacterium. GTDB lineage: Bacteria > Pseudomonadota > Gammaproteobacteria > Burkholderiales > Burkholderiaceae_E > Zeimonas. Next base: position 1,757 of record DAORSF010000017.1, read on the forward strand.
TCCCGCGAGAATCATCACCTGCATGGGTCACTCTCTGTCTTGTTTCGTTGTTGGTGATCTCGGCCTCGCGCCCCGCGCCCCGCACACGAGCTTGCGCGCCAGGAACGCCTCGGCGAATCCATCCGGGGCACGGCACTCCAGCCCGCGCAGCTGCAACATCGCCGAGAATGTCCCCGAACGGTACCAGCCCTTCGCATGTTGCGACGGGAAGTGCCGCATCAGGTGGTCGAGCTTGCGCCGGCCTGTCGCCGCCGAAAGCGGAACGTAGAAGTTCGGTCTCCCGAGGTCGCCCTCGTACTTCGGGATCTCGTACTCGAGGATCAGGTGGTCACGGAACGTCTGCCACGTCAGTTCGGCGACGAGACGGTGGTCCTGGTGACGGTCGTCGAGGGTGTGCGCGAACACGACGTCCGGCGCCAGGGTCGAGCCGAGACCGGCGAATACTGCCTTCAGTTCGGCGAAGTGCGCGGGAAAGTGCCCGTCACGCATCGCGTGCATCACGATCGACTTGCGGGACGCGCGACGCAGGATCGACGCCGCGCTGCGTCGAGCCTCGGCGGCGCGCTCCGGCGGCGCGCTCAACACGACCCACGTCACTTCGACGTCGGGGTATCGCGCGAGCCAGTCGACCAGCGTCCCCCCGCATCCGATCTCGAGGTCGTCGCTGTGCGCCCCGATGCACAGCAGCCGCAGAGGGCGTTCGCCGGGATCGACGTCGAAAGTCAGCATGTTCGAACGAACTCAGCGTCGCCAGAGCTTCCAGGGACAGTCGCCGCGGCCTTCCATGCGGTCGTAGGTGATCTTGTCCTTGAAGGTGTCCATCTGCTGCCAGAATCCGCCATACCGGTAGACGCGCAGCTTGCGTTGAGCGATCAGCCGCTCGAAGGGCTTGTCGACGAGCTCGTCGCCGTTCTCGATGTTGTCGAAGATCCCGGGCCGCATGCAGAAGTAGCCGCCGTTGATCCAGAAGCCGGCGTCGCGCATGGTGCCGAACCGGGTGACGACACCGTTCTCGCTCGACATCACGCCGTGGAAGCTCAGCGCGGGCGGTACGGCGACGAAGCTGACGATCGCATCGCTCGCGGTGAAGTCGGCGATCTGTCCGTCCAGCGGCATGTCGGTCAGTGCGTCGGCGTAGTTGGCGAGGAACATCTCTTCGCCATCCAGGTGGTGTCGAACGCGCATCAGCCGCTGGGCGATGTTGGTGTGCAGGCCGGTATCGACGAAGGTGATGCGCCAGTCCTCCATGTCGCTCGTGAGCAGCTCGATCTTCCTGCCGGCGTCCGAGAGCACGAAATCGTTCGTCAGGTACTCGTGGTAGTCGACGAAGTAGTCGCGAATCATGTCACCGCGGTAGCCCAGGCACAGGATGAAGTCCTTGTGCCCGAAATGCGCGTAGTAGCGCATCAGGTGCCACATGATCGGCCGGTGCCCGATGTTCACCAGCGGCTTCGGGATCTCCTCCGAGTGCTCGCGCAGCCGCGTGCCCAGTCCACCGCAAAACAGGACGACTTTCATCCGCTCACGCGCTGGCGCGGCTCGGCGCCGCGGCTTCCTCGAGTGTCCTCGCCAGGCCCGCCTCCTGCAAGGCGGACGCGGCGCGGTCCAGCAGGGCGAACGGAACGCCGGATCGCTCGGCCATCGCGAGCAGGTCGTTCGTTCCGTCGGCGAGACTGAGCACCCACAGCAGCGCGTGCTCGAACTCGCCCGGTCCCGCGCCGCCGACGCTGCCGTACAGGCCCCGCTTGCCGAGGCGCGGCTCCCCCTTCGGGCTCAGGTTCAGAACCCGCCGGTTCGCGTCGAGCACCGCGATCATCTCGGCCGCCGCGCGGATCGACCCGGCCAGCTGCTCGGGAACGATCAGCGACAGATCGTCGGCCGAGCTGTGGTACTCGGGGTAGTTCGCATTGGACGAGCGGGTGAGGCGTCCAACGGGGAGATCGAACCCGGGCGAGCAGAACTGGCGCTCGTCGTAGCCGTACGGCTCGAAGTCGGTCAGCGTTCCGCGGTGCGCGGCGCTGGTGAGCACGCAGGCCGCCGCGCGGTCCGTCACGGCCGTTCCGCGCCGGCTCCGCTTGTACGTGAGCGGCCCCGAGTCGCCGAGCAAGCCGATGACGAGGCCGCTTCGCAATCGAGGCAGGCGACGCTCGTTGCGCGAGAGCCACGCCAGCGACCCGATCGTGCCGGGTCCGAAAATGAAGCGCCAGGTCAGGCGCGGCCGTTCGGCGCGCAAGGCGCTCGCCAGCGCGACGGCGACTGCGATGCCGGACAGGTTGTCGTTGGCCAGCGACGGGTGGCAGGTGTGCGTGTAGACGATCGCTTCGCCGTCGGCCGACCCCTCGACGACCGACTCCGCGTAGGTCAGGTGCCCCGGCGCAAGAGTGGAGTCGATGACGACGCGATACGGCCCAGGTCCGAGCACCTCGCGATCGCGATGCCTGAGGCAAAAGCCCCAGTTCTCGCGATAGTAGGTGGTCCGGTATGGAATCCAGTCCGGGCGCTCGGGAATCGAGTGCAGATGGGGCTCGAGTTCCTGCAGCGTCATCGTCCGGTCGACCGGCACCGAATAGTTGACGACGTGAAGGTTGTGCGCGCGAAAGTCGACGACCCGTCTTCCCGACGCATCCGCGATCCAGGCATCCCGGATGTTCCACTCGCGAGGAATCTCCCAGTCGAAGGCCGGCGTGCCCGACGGGACCTCGGTGCGCTCGAGCGGGATCCGTTCGCCGATCAGGTCGAGCGTCCGGCGAACACCGTCGCCGGTGATGCTCCGGCAGATCGGATACATCGACGCCATCAGCCCGAGCGCGGACCCGGCTGCAGCGCGCGACTCGGCTTCTCGCTGCAGTGCCTGCAGCACCATCGCGTTACGCTGGTTCCCCGACATCGGTCAGCGCGCCGCGGTTTCCGGCGCCCTGAACACGGCGACTTCGGGGATCGGAACGACGAATTCGCCGCCCCATTCGCCGATGTACGACGTCACGAGCGAAATTTCGTCCCTGAGGTTCCACGGCAGGATCAGCACGTAGTCCGGGCGCGCCTCGCGAATCGCCTCGGGCGCGAGGATCGGGATCCTGGTGCCGGGCGTGAACTTGCCCTGCTTGTACGGGTTCGCGTCGACCGTGAAGTCGAGGAAATCGGTGCGGATGCCGCAATAGTTCAGCAGCGTGTTCCCCTTGCCCGGCGCGCCGTACCCGACGATGGTCTTGCCGCGCTCCTTCGCGTCGATCAGGAAGGACAGCAGCTTGCGCTTGGTCGACTTCACCTGCTCCTCGAAGCCGCGGTATCGGTCCAGCGACAGGAAGCCGTCGTCGATCTCGGCCCGGCGCAGCACGTGGACCCGCTCGCCGACCGCCAGCGCCGCATGGTCCGCGTGGCGGGCGTAGATCCGCAGCGAGCCGCCGTGAGTCGGCAGCTCCTCGACGTCGAACAGCGTCAGCCCGTGGCGGGCGAAGACTTTCTCGACCGAGACGAACGAGAAGTAGCTGAAGTGCTCGTGATAGATCGTGTCGAACTGGTTGCCCGCCATCAGGCGCTGCAGGTGCGGGAACTCCATCGTGATCACGCCCTGCGGCGCGAGCAGGCGCCTCATCGCGGCGACGAAGTCGTTCAGGTCGGGCACGTGTGCGAGCACGTTGTTGCCGAGCAGCAGGTCGGCCTGGCCGTGCGCCGCGGCGATCAGCTCCGCGCTGGCACTGCCCAGGAAGCGGACCTCGGTCGGGATGCCCTTCGCGATCGCGGCGGCGGCGACGTTCGCCGCCGGCTCGATGCCCAGCACCGGCACGCCGTGCGCCGCGAAGTGCTGCAGCAGGTAGCCGTCGTTGCTGGCGACCTCCATGACCTTGCTCGCCTTGCCCAGCCCGAAACGCCCGATCGCCATCTCGGCGTAGCGGCGCGCGTGCTCCACCCAGCTGCTCGAGTACGACGAGAAGTACGCGTACTCGGTGAAGATGCTCTGCGGAGACACGAACTCCTGCAGCTGGACCAGGAAGCAGGCGTCGCAGACGAAGGCGTGCAACGGATAGAACGGCTCCATCTCGTGGAGGTCTGCGGCCGTGACGTGCGTCTGGCATAGGGGAGACATCCCCAGGTCGACGAAGGTGTGCGCCAGGGCGGCGCCGCAGGATCGGCAAGCAAACGGCCGCCGGGTCGCAATCGGCGGCTGTGACGGGTTCGGCGACATGTCCAAGGTGCTGCTCCGTGCCCTCACAGGCGGTGCTGCGCGCGGCGTCTTCGCTGCGCTGCACTCGAATTATCGGTTCTCCGGGCAAGCCCGGAGGCGCGGTTCGTCGACCCGTGCCGACCGCCGGTGGCGATCGCCCTCGGCGCCGTCGGCGCCGTTACCGGCCGCGCGGTCCCGCATTGCGCCCGGCCGCGATCAGAACACGCTTTCGCGCACGAAGATCAGGTCGTCCGGCTTGATCGGGTCGTCCAGCTTCGGCTCGAGCACCTGGACCGTACGATTGCCGTAGCGGCGATGCACGCGCACGCCCTTGTCGGTGCCGCGCAAGGTCAGGCCGCCGCCCTTGGCGATCGCCTGCGCGACCGTCATGCCGCGATCGAGCGGGTACATGCCCGGCCGCTGCACCTGCCCGTACACGTAGTACTGGGCGGCCCGGTTCACGTAGATGACGTCGCCCGCCACCAGCGGGACATCGCGCGACAGGTCGCCGACGGTGAACATCTCGACCAGGTCGATTTCCATGCGCTGCATCCGGCCATCGCGCATCGTCATCAGGATCACTTCGTCAGCGCCGGTCGGCGATACGCCGCCCGCCATCGACAGCACCTCCGAGAGCCGCATGCCGGTCGTCTCGAGCGCGTAGCGACCCGGCTTGCCGACGTTGCCCAGCACCGAGATCTGCTGGCTGCGAAACTGGGTGACGTTCAGCGTCACCTGCGGGTTCTGCAGGAAGTTGCCGTCCTTCAGGCGCTTGGCGATCAGGCGTTCGACGTCGGTCGGCGACATGCCGCCGATGCGGATCACCCCGATCAGCGGAAACGAGATCACGCCGTTCTCGGAGACCCGCGCTTCGACCGTCAGGTCCGGCTGCTGGAAGACCTGGATGCGGATCACGTCGCCGGGGCCGAGCCGGTAGTCGACGCGGGCGTCGCCCTGAGCGCTGGCCGAGGCGGCGAACAGCAGTGCGAACGACAGCAACGCGGCGCGAAGCAGTGATGCGATTTTCATGGCGCGGGCGATGGAACGGAGTTGCAATAGCGATGCATCATAGCCCGGCCGGCGGGCCCTGCGCGTGACCGATTGCTCGGACCGATTGTCCGGACCGGCGGCACGGGACGCGGCAGCGTTCCGCGCAAGCTCCGGGCGCGCGGCGCGCGCCCGGATCAAGCCCTGAGAAGCAGGCCCCGAGAAGCAGGCCCTCAGAAGCGAGCCAGCACGTTGGCCGTCAGCACGTTGTCGGTGTACTCGACGCTGCCGACGTTGGACTTGCGCTGCGTGCGGCGCGCATCCAGGTTGACCGTGATGTTGCGCGCGTACTCGTAGCCGAGCCCGATCCCGAGCACGTTGATATCGTCCTTGCGAGCCTGCGCCGCCGACGCAGCGAGGCCGGGGTCGCCCTCGTACGACGCGCGCGACACCGACACCAGCCCGTTGAGCGCGATCTTGCCGGTGAGCTGGTACCGCGGCAGCAGCCGCAGCGTCGTCAGGTCGACATAGCTGGCCGTCAGCAGTTCCTCGGACTGGATGTCGCGGAACAACTCGGCCCGCATCGTGAACAGCCCGGTCGGCCGCCATTCGACGTTCAGCCCCGCGGTGATGCCCCCGAAGTCGCGCTCCGACACGTTGTCGAAACTGCGCCGCGTGTAGCCGACCTGCCCGCCGATCCGGCTGTCGTTCGACGGTCGCACCTGCAGCCGCGCCAGGATCGCATCCTGCCGGAACTCGTTGTCCACCGCGCCCGGCAACAGGTTGCCCAGCGCGTCGACGACCTGTCGATTCGGGTAGTCACCGTTGGTATGGCGCCACACCAGGTCGATGGTGCGCGCATCGCCGCGCGCGAAGCGAAGGCCGGCCTCGGTGCTGAGAAAGTCGTAGTCGGCCGCCCGCACGCCGCTGAACGAGTTGTCCAGCGTCTCGTTGTCGAGCCCCACGAAGGCGGCGAGGTCCGGCGTCAGCCGGATTCCGGCGCTCCCGTAGAACTTGGCGCGCCGCTCGATGTTCTCGCGATTGATGTAGTAGTTGCCGAACGGCGTCGCCGCGCTCGTGAACCGGAAACCGAGGGTGCCGAAGTACGGCCGGCCAGCGGCCCAGTCCCAGTGGCCGCCGGCGGAATACCCGACGTGGTCGAAGCGCGAGTACTCCAGCATCTTGACCGGGATCACCGACGCGTCGAGCCGGAATCGCTGCAGGCTCACCTGCCGGTCGAACGTCACGCCGGCCAGCGCCCTGAGAATGGTGTCCGAACGGCTGGACTTACCATAGATGGCGCTCGGGTTGGTGCCGTCCGGGAGGGCGAAGATGTTGCTGTGGTGCTCCAGTTCGACCCCGGTATACAGCTGAAGGACGTCGCGGTCCTGGCTGTAGATCTCGAGGGGCGCGACGCCGTACGAACTGATCGAGGGCCGGGCGAACCAGCTGAGTGACTGGGCGTGGGCGATTGCGGGCGCGAGCGGCAGCGTCGCGATCAGCAGGCCGCGTAACAGGGTTTTGCCGGCTATCCGCATTTCCGTCCTTTTGAGAAATTGTGCCTTCCGGTACCGCACTCGACCCGTCATGATTCTTTTTGCAGGCCTTGATTTCATAGCGCAGGGTGTATTTCGCTTGCTGAAATCCGCCCCGACGCAGGCTAAATTATCAGCTTTGGGTGATTTTTTCCATCCGTGATCGCGCGACCGAGCCGTTCGAACTAGAGACATGGTCGACCCCAACACCGGGCAGCTGATCGCTGCCCCTCCGATCGTCCGGACCGGGAACCGGAGCATCATCGACTTCGCGAAGGCGGTCGTCGATCCGATGCTCGCGGTGGCCTGCCTGTTCGGATCGACGCTGGCCTGGGGCCACGAGGTCCGGCCCGCCGAAGGCATCCTCGCCGCACTGGTCTTCGCGCTGATCTACCCGGCCAGCGTGCCGTTCCGGCAGCGCTCGCGCGGCATGATCCGCCACATCGCGGCGAGCTGGGCGATGGTCGTCGCGCTGCTGCTGGTACTCGGCCTGGCGGTCGACATGATCCGGGTCTTCGACCCCAACGTTGTCGCCACCTGGCTCATCGCGACGCCGGCGGCGCAGACGATCACGCACTGGCTGTCGCCGCTGGTCGTGCCGCGGCTGATCGCGATGCGCGGCGAGCACGTCGCGATCGTCATCGGCGCAAACACGCTCGGGCGAACGATGGCGCGCCAGCTGGCAAGCGACCCCTTCGCGCAGACGCGCGTCTCGGCGTTCTTCGACGATCGCGACGCCAGCCGGCTGGGCACCGTGACCGAGGCGCCGGTCTGCGGCCGGATCGACACGGTCGCGGCCTACGTGCGCGCCAACAAGACCGACCAGATCTTCATCGCGCTGCCGATGGCCTCGCAGCCGCGCATCCTGCAGCTGCTCGAGTCGCTGCGCGACACCACCGCCTCGATCTACTTCGTTCCCGACATCTTCATGCTGGACATCATCCAGGCGCGGGTCGACACGATGGTCGGGATGCCGGTGGTGGCGGTCTGCGAGTCGCCGTTCCACGGCACCACGGGCGTCATCAAGCGCCTTTCGGACCTGTGCATCTCGGCTGCGGCGCTGGTCCTGACCGCGCCGATCATGCTGCTGGTGGCGCTGGGCATCAAGCTCACGATGCCCGGGCCGGTCCTGTTCAAGCAGCGGCGCTACGGGCTGGACGGCCAGGAGATCACGGTCTGGAAGTTCCGGACCATGAAGGTCCAGGAAGACGGCGCGAACGTCAGGCAGGCGACCCGGGACGACGACCGCATCACGCCGTTCGGAAGCTTCCTGCGCCGCACCTCGCTCGACGAGCTGCCGCAGTTCTTCAACGTGTTGCAGGGCAAGATGAGCGTGGTCGGCCCCCGGCCGCACGCGGTGGCGCACAACGAGATGTACCGCAAGCTGATCAAGGGCTACATGATCCGGCACAAGGTCAAGCCGGGCATCACCGGGCTCGCGCAGATCAGCGGCGCTCGCGGCGAGACCGAGACCATCGAGAAAATGGAGATGCGCATCCGGTACGATCTGGATTACCTGCGCAACTGGTCGCTTCGCCTGGATCTGTGGATCATCTACAGGACGGTGATGGAGGTCTTCCGGGACCCGAACGCCTACTGACGGTGCTCTCCGGGCCGGCACGACAGCGTGCAGGCAACGACGACCGCGCGCCGAATCGACGGTCGAACGAACATCCGGACCAGGCGAGGTAGGGAAACATGGCGATCATTCTCGAGGCCGTTGCCGCCAACGGCGCCGTGCAGCGCGTTCAGCTGGCCGACGGCGCGACCGCGGTGCCGGCGCAGCCGGGGCTGCGTTACCGGCTCCTCAACGACGCCGGCGGGCGCGTGTCGCAGGCGGCGCTGGTCAAGCGCGTGGACGGCGACCTGGTCATCGAGGGCCTTCCCGGAGACCAGAGCCTGTCGCTGCAGGGCTTCTTCACGCGGTGCACGCCGCAGGCCCCGTGCTCGATGTCGATGGACAACATCGGCGGCACGCCGGACGAGACGGTGACGCCGGCCACGCAGCCGGTGGCCGCGCTGCCCGAGGGCGGGTTCCTGATGTACGCGTCCGGCATGACCGCCTCGGCGGCAGCGCCGCCGCGCGAGTCGGAGTTCTCGTTCAAGCCGCTGCTGGGCATCGCCGGCGGGGTCGCGATCCTGGGGGCCGCCGGCGGCGGTGGCGGCGGAAGCAAGAGCAGTTCGTCGGACACGACCCCACCCGGCGCGCCGACCATCACCAGCGGCGAGTACACCAGCAATGCGAGGCCGGTGTTCACCGGCACGGCCGAGCCGGGCTCCACGCTGACGATGACGCTGGACGTCGGCAGCAACAACACCAGCGACGTCACCTACACGACTCGGGTCGCCACGGACGGCAGCTGGGTCATCGACACGGCCTCGGCGGTTCCCGCAACCGGGTCGCTGCCGGCGCTCGCCGAAGGCGTACCGACCGCGATCCTGGCTCGCGCCACCGATCCGGCGGGCAACATCGGCGCGGAGACGCGGGCCACGGTCACGCTGGACGCGACGCCGCCGCCGGTCCCCGAATTCAGCGGCCCGCTGCTGTTCAACGTGACGACGCCGGTGATTCGCGGCACGGCCGAGCCGGGCGTGACCGTCAGGGTCGAGCTCGACTTCGACCGCAACGGCACCTTCGACGCGACCTACGTGACCCGGGCTAACGCGACGGCACCGGGATCCTGGCAGGTCGACCTGGCGACGCCGCCGACCGAAGGAACGATTCCGGGCGGCGCGCTGGCCGGCGTGAGCCTGACCGACGTCAGGGTGACCGCCGTCGACGCTGCCGGCAACCCGAGTCCGGGCTCGCTGCTCGGCGTGCTCGACATCGACACGAACCGGCCGCCGCCGCCGACGATCAATTCCGTGACCGGCGACAACGACATCGACAGCATCGAGGCGCAGTCGGCGGTCACGATCACCGGAACCCTCCCCGGTGCCGAGGCCGGCCAGCCGGTCTCCGTCACCTGGGGCGGCCTGACGCTACCGGCGTCGGTGACCGGCACCACGTGGTCGATCACGTTCGCACCGGGCCAGATCCCCCCCGACGGCGCCGAGACGGTGTCGGCCACCTACATCGGCATCGAACGCGGCACCGAGAGCACGCCCGCGTCGGTCACGGTGAGCATCGACCGGGTCGTCCCGACGGCGCCGACGCTGACGCTGACCGCGGGCAGCAACTCGGGCGACCTCGGCGACACGATCACCAGCGACGACACGCCGACGATCCGCGTCACGCTGGCCGGCGCCGGTCCGGCCGCGCCGGTCGCCGGCGACACGGTCAGGCTCTCGTCGGGCGCGACACTGGTCGGCACGGCCGTGCTGAACGCGTCGAACGTCTCGGCCGGCTTCGTCGACATCACGACGGCGACGCTCGGCGGCGACGGCTCGAAGACATTGACCGCGACCGTCACCGATGCCGCCGGCAACGTGTCGGATCCGTCGGGCGCGCTCGCCCTCACGATCGACCGCACGCCGCCGGCGACGCCGACGGTCAACGCGCAGGTGACCAACGACACGACACCGGCCATCACCGGAACGGCCGTCGTGGGCGCGGGCGAGGCGCTGACCGTCACCGTCAACGGGATCACCTACTCGGTCGGCGCGGACCTGGTCCGCGCGGGCAACAACTGGACGCTGAACGTCCCGGCGCCGAACGCGCTGCCCCAGGGCAGCTACAGCGTGGTCGCCACCGTCAGCGACGCCGCGGGCAACGCCACCTCCGACGCCAGTTCGAACGAACTGCTCGTCGACACGACGCTGCCGGGCACGCCGACGCTGTCGCTGACCGCGGGCAGCAACTCGGGCGACCCCGGCGACACGATCACCAACGACGACACGCCGACGATCCGCGTCACGCTGGCCGGCGCCGGACCGGCCGCGCCGGTCGCCGGCGACACGGTCAGGCTCTCGTCGGGCGCGACGCTGGTCGGCACGGCCGTGCTCAACGCCTCGAACGTCTCGGCCGGCTTCGTCGACATCACGACGACGCCGCTCGGCGCCGACGGTCCGAAGTCGCTGACCGCCACCGTCAGCGATGCCGCCGGCAACGTGTCGGATCCGTCGGGCGCGCTCGCCCTCACGATCGACCGCACGCCGCCGGCGACGCCGACGGTCAACGCGCAGGTGACCAACGACACGACGCCGGCCATCACCGGCACGGCCGTCGTGGGCGCGGGCGAGGCGCTGACCGTCACCGTCAACGGCGTCACCTACCCGGTCGGCGCCGACCTGGTGCGCGCGGGCAACAACTGGACGCTGACCGTCCCGGCCGCTTTGCCCCAGGGCAGCTACAGCGTGGTCGCCACCGTCACCGACGCCGCGGGCAACGCCACCTCCGACGCCAGCTCGAACGAACTGCTCGTCGACACGACGCCGCCGGGCACGCCGACGATCTCGCTGGTCGCCGGCGACGACCGCGTCAACGAGGACGAGGCTGACGCCGGCGTGGCCGTGGTCGGCACCGCGGAAGCCAACTCGACGGTCACGGTGACCTGGGGCTCGACCGACAAGGTCGTCACGGCCGACGGCGCCGGCAACTGGAGCACGAATTTCACGGATGCCCAGTTGCCCGCCGACGGGTCCACGACGATCAGCGCGAGTGCCGAGGATGCCGCCGGCAATACCGGGGCGACGGGCAGCCGCGACGTCGCGATCGACAGGGTCGACCCTACCGCGGTCCTGCAGTCGGCGGAGGTTCTCGACGACGATCCCGGTCCGGCGGTCGGGGTACCGCCCGGCGGCACGACCGACGATGTCACGCCGATCCTCCAGCTGACGCTCAACGACGTGCTCGCCGCCGGCGAGACCTTGCGCGTCTACCGTGACGGCCTCGCCGTTGGCGAGGCGACGAACTCCGGCGCGACGGTCTACGCATACCCCGACGCGCTGCCCGGTGCCGGCACCTACGTGTACACGGCGGACATCGTCGACCTGGCCGGCAACGTGTCGACGCTTCCGCTGAACTACTCGATCACGGTGATCTGAGCCGACGATGACGCCCCTCCTCCTCGAAACCCTCGGCGCCGACGGCGCGGTCCTGCTGCGAACGCCGTTGGTCATCGGCGTCACGCTGGTGCAGGCCCAGCCGGGAGTCACCTACCGCGTGATCAACGATCTCGGCGGCAGGGTGACGCACGCGGCGCTGGTCCAGCGCGTCGGCGACGACCTCAAGGTCGACCTGCCGCAGGACCGCAACCTGTCGCTGGAGGGCTTCTTCACGCGCTGCACGCCCGCCGATCCGTGCGCGCTGTCGATGGAGAACATCGGCGGGGTCGCCGGCGAGACGGTGACGCCGGCCACCCCGCCGGTCGCCCAACTCGCCGACGGCGGTTTGCTGATGTACGCCTCGGGCGCGCCGGCTGCAGCATCACCGGCATCGGAGTCGGCGTTCTCGTTCAAGCCGCTGATCGGCATCGCGGGCGGTGTCGCGATCCTGGGCGCAGCCGGCGGCGGCGGCGGGGGCGGGGGCAGTTCAGGCGATTCCACGCCTCCGCCCGCGCCCGAGCTGACCAGCAGCGCGATCACGCGACTCTCGCGGCCAGTGTTCTCAGGCACCGCCGAAGCGGGGGCGAAGATCACGCTGACGCTGTTCGACACGAACCGCGTCACCTACGAGACGACCGTCGCCAGCGACGGCACCTGGCGCATCGACACCGCCGTCGCCACGCCGCTGCTCGGCACGC